>CAZIAU010000209.1:0-4814 GCA_964536755.1 uncultured Bacteroides sp.
TTGCCGCTTCAGGACAGTTTTCAGAAAAAGTGCTGAAAACAGATATAATTACTTCATCCTGCATGGATGAGAATCTGCCCGCTTACATGGATATGGCTATACATTCCTCTGCACTTGATGAAGTAAAAAATGCTGATGTGATCCTCTCCTTTTTCCTCCATGGAAATTACAATTTTGCACCGATGACAATGGCTATTAAAGAAGCTGCATCAGCCGGATCACATTATTTTCCCATGGGCTGGTTATGGGATACTACTACCAGGTTCGCCAGGGAGAGGATCATTCCGTCGCCGGGGAAAGAAACAGATTACCTGGAAGAGATCATCTCGGGTTTAAAAGGAGGAAAAACATCCAACCGGGAAATTGGTGAACTTATCAAATCGGCAGGTAAGAAAAAAAATATTGTAGTTATACTTTCGCCCGAAGTTATGTCTTTAAGTCTTTGCGGAGAAATATTGCCAAAGATCAGGGAGATAATCAGTTTGAGCAGTGCAAAGCATTTCATGCCAAATCCGCATGGGAATCTGTACGGGCTTCTCTCCAGCGTAAATCTTCGTTCGCAGGGTGAAGTTTACCAGGAGATGATGGACGGGAAACTGGATCTGGTCTATTTTATCGGGGATGCTCCATTTCAGGAAAGACCCCCGGTAAAATACATTATCTATCAAAATACCTTCCAGGCGCCGGCCGGCCTGCGTCCCGATGTTTTATTGCCCATTACCACATGGGGGGAATCACCCGGTTCTTACATGGATGTACACGGGCACATCAGAAAAGCACCTGCCGTAGCAATGGCCCCCAGGTACGAATTATCTCACCGGGAAGCCTTTTCGAAAATCGGTGGAGTGATGAACATGAAACTCGGGAAATTAACCCCTGTAACCAAACCTTTGAAGGACCTTGAGACATTACTGGCAGCAAATGTAAATGACCAGTCCCCTCAAAAGGATAAACCTGCATCCGTTAAGTATACTCATATTTTAATCCAGGAAAAGAATCCGCATCTCTATTGTAACCTGAGCCTTGGGGAAGAGCTGGAAGGATTCGGTGATCTTGTGAAACCCGGTCGTATTCTTATAAATCCGAAAGATGCCCGGAAAGCCGGATTGAAAGACGGGGATGAAGCCATACTCACATCCGGTGAAGGTGATAAAAGGTTCAGGTTCACCTTCAGGAAAATAATCCCGAAGGGCAATTTATACCTGGTTACAAAAAACGGTAAAATGGAATTTAATCATAACCCCTGTCTGGTAAATATAAAGATGGAACATGTTTGAGATCATTGAAAGGACCATGATTGTCCCCAACCTGCACCTGCTGGTCGTACATGCACCAGAGGTTATTGAAGAGCTGAAACCCGGGCAGTTTGTGATCATACATGCCGGAGAGGGTTCCGAACGTATTCCTTTGACTCCTGCAGATTGGAACCAGGAAGACGGGACGCTCTCTATCGTATTCATGGAGGTTGGCACATCGACAGGTATGCTTGCCCGTTTGCAGCCAGGGGACAGCATACCCACAGTGGTAGGGCCCCTGGGTGTCCCGGTTGAAATAGACCATTTCGGTACAGTTATTTGTATTGGAGGATGTTACGGCATGGGATCTCTCTATCCCGTTGTAAGAGCGTTGAAAGAAAAAGATAACCAAGTGGTCACCATCATGGAGGGCCGGAGCAGGAATCTCCTGTACTGGGAAGACAAATTATCCAGATACAGTGACCGGGTGATCAAACTCACCAGGGATGGAAGTTATGGTTTTAAGGGCCACATTAAAAAAGGAGATGATGTTATCAGGGAAATCGGGATCAAACCTGACAGGATCATCGCCAACGGATGCACCACTCTGTCATACATGACCACACAACAGTATGCACAGTATGATATACCGGTAATTGTTTCTTTGAACACAATCATGATTGACGGGACAGGAATGTGTGGAGTTTGCCGTTGTACCGTGGATGGTATAATGAAATTTGCATGTGTGGACGGGCCCAACTTCGACGGCAGGTATGTCGACTGGGACGAACTCGCAAAAAGACGGAAACAGTACATCGGCGAAGAAGCATTTCTTGTTCATCACTCTGGATGCGGAAGATAATACTATGGAAGAAAAACCAAAGAAGAAATTGAATCTCAACAGGGTTGAGATGCCAAAGCAACCTGATTTTATCAGGAAACGGAACTTCGACGAGGTTGCACTGGGATATACACCCGAGCTTGCCATGGAAGAAGCTAGCCGTTGTCTGCGTTGTAAAAAACCATTATGCGTGGAAGGGTGTCCCGTTGAGATAAATATTCCGGGATTTATCAGTCATATTGCCGATGGTAATTTTGCAGAGGCCATTAAAGTCATCAAGGAAAAAAATTGCCTTCCTGCAGTTTGTGGCAGGGTATGTCCGCAGGAAGAACAGTGTGAAATAAAATGTATTTTAAGCAAAAAAGGTTCTCCTGTGGCCATTGGGCGCCTGGAGCGCTTTGCAGCAGAATGGGAAGCATCCCAGGATCAAATTGAACTTCCTCAGATCAAATCCAAAACAGGCAAAAAAGTCGCGATCATTGGTTCGGGCCCTGCGGGAATAACCGTTGCCGGCGACCTTATCCTGGCCGGTCATGAAGTCACCATGTACGAAGCGTTACACGAACCGGGAGGCGTTCTGACATACGGAATACCCGAGTTCAGGCTGCCCACCAGGATCGTGAAAAGAGAAATTGAATATCTGCAGAAACTGGGAGTGAGACTGGAATGTAACTTTGTGGTCGGAAAAACAAGGTCATTGCAGAAACTGCTGGAGGATTTTGATGCGGCTTTCGTTGGTACCGGTGCCGGGCTTCCCTGGTTTATGGAAATACCCGGTGAAAATCTTAACGGGGTTTATTCTGCAAATGAATACCTCACAAGAATCAACCTGATGCGGGGCTTCCAGTACCCCAAAACGTTTACTCCAGTTATCCGACACAAACAGGTTGCAGTTGTCGGTGGCGGCAATGTAGCTATGGACTGTGCAAGATCGGCCATGAGACTTGGAGCGGAGAAGGTTTATGTTATCTATCGGCGTTCCGAAGTGGAGTTGCCTGCACGGAAGGAAGAGTATGAAAATGCCGTGGAGGAAGGGGTCATTTTCCATTTCCTCACCTTACCGGAGAAACTTTTTGGTAATGATAACGGATGGCTGAATGAAATTGAATGCAGCCGTATGGAACTCGGGGAACCGGACCAGTCTGGCAGACGGAGGCCGGTTCGGATAGAGGGATCTGAGTTCAAAATTCCAATGGATGCCTGTATTATTGCCATCGGTAACAGTCCGAATCCTATCATCCCGAATACTACTTCCGGTCTGGAGATAAGCAGGAGAGGAACCATTGTGGTAAATGAGGATACCGGGAAAACCTCTATGGACCGTGTCTGGGCCGGCGGGGATATAGTTACCGGTGCAGCCACTGTTATCCTGGCCATGGGGGCCGGCAGAAAAGCCGCACGTTCTATACAGGAGTACTTCGCCTAGGAATTATTGAAAAATCCTTTAATATTGTCAGCGACAAATTCAATCTGCTCATCAGAGATCTCCGGGAAAATTGGCAGGCTCATTATTTCATCCTGAAACCTGGATGCTACCGGAAAATCACTCTTTGTATGACCTAAATATCGATAGGCTGGTTGATTTGGTAATGCAATTGGATAATGAATACCACAATGAATTCCCTTGGAGTTTAGAAATTTGAGTAATTCATTCCTTCTCTTTGACCGAATTACAAATAAATGCCAGACAGGTTGTGTGTTTTCTGGTATTACAGGCAATACTATCTCCGTGATATTTCTCAGTAACGACATGTATTTGCCAGCAGCTGCCCGTCTTTTCCCGGTCCAGTCAGACAGATGAGTAAGTTTTACATTTAGTACGGCAGCCTGAATATTATCCAATCTGCTATTTAATCCTTCAATTTCATGATTATATTTTGAAAGTCTGCCGTGATTTGCATACATCCTGGCTTTTAGTGCCAACTCATCGTTATTGGTAAGTATTGCCCCGGCATCACCATAAGCACCTAGATTTTTCCCAGGGTAAAAACTGAAAGTAGCTATATCTCCCAAATTACCAACTTTCGCCCACCCGAGTTCTTTACTTCGGTATTCTGACAAATGCGCCTGGGCGCTGTCTTCAATTATTCTTATTCCATTTGTTTTTGCCAATTCCATTAATGGATCCATATCTGCCGCTTGACCATACAGATGTACCGGTATTACGGCTTTGGTTTCAGGTGTGATTTTCTCTTTGATTTTATTAACATCCATGCAATAACTGGAAGGATCATTATCAACAAATACAACCTTTGCACCAACAGCACTAACTGCCTCAGACGTGGCAATGAAGGAATTAGCGGGCACGATCACTTCGTCTCCCTGCCCGATATTCAATACTTTAAGAGCAATAATTAATGCATCTGTTCCATTGGCGACACCAACACAATTCTTAACATTATGAATGCTGGCAAAATCCCTTTCAAATTTCTCAACTTCTTCACCTTTAATAAACGATGAATTCTCCAAGACTTTTTCAATAGTTTTATTGATTTCATCTTTAATGCAATGGTATTGCTGGCTTAAATCTAAGAATGGAATATTCAAAATGATTATATGTTTTGTTATTTAGCTTAATTTCCTTGCAGGATTACCTGCGTATATACCAGGCTCAAGGATGTCTTTTGTAACGACAGAACCCGCTCCAATTACAACATTGCTGGTTATATGTACAGGAAGAATGGTTGAATTGGTACCGATAGATACATTATTTTCAATTTTTGTTGGTTTCCATTTAT
>CAZIAU010000209.1:4824-5763 GCA_964536755.1 uncultured Bacteroides sp.
CCATGTGAAATAAAACAGTCATGGCCAATCTCGACCAATTCACAAATAAATGCATGTGACTGAATCTTGCAGTTTTCTCCAATAATGACATCTTTTTGTATCTCCACAAAAGGACCAATAAAGCAATTGTCCCCGATAGAACAACCATATAGATTTACAGGATTTACAATCTTGATATTAGATCCAAAGGATACATTGACAATGCCTGATTCTATTATGGTTGGATTATTGATTGGCATTTGTATATATCTTGTCAATTATTTCAACAGTCTTCAAACCTTCAAAGCCATTTGTGGCAATTACTCCTCCATCGATCAATACTTCTACAACGTTTTTATAAACCTGATCATGATTTGACATTGAACCTTCATATTTTCCATATTTATTAGGTGGATTACCTTTAGGAAGATCTTTTATATCAACACCTTCAATATTATGATACTCCAGTTCATTAAGGTACTGACCTCCAATTTTTACCGTTCCCTTTTCAGCAAAAATAGTTAAAGAACCTTCCATATTTCTCTTATAACTGTTGACGGTATAATTGATAGTTCCGATTGCTCCATTATAAAACCTCAGTGCAACCACTCCTGTATCTTCAAATTCAATTTCTTTATTATGATTGTAATTATTCGTGAAAGCATGAACCTCTTTAATATCACCAATCATATAATATAGCAAATCAATAAAATGACTGAACTGAGTAAATAATGTACCTCCATCTAAATTCAGAGTACCTTTCCAATCTGATTCATTGTAATATTCTTTGTTTCTATTCCAGAAACAACTCAGCTGGACACTGTAGATCTTCCCTAAGGTCCCTTTATCAATTAGATCTTTTACCACGTGAACAGGAGGATTAAATCTGTTTTGTTTTACAATAAACAATCTTCTGTTTGCCCGTTCAGCTTCAAGGATCATGCGCCCACAATCATGTAC
>CAZIAU010000210.1:0-5761 GCA_964536755.1 uncultured Bacteroides sp.
CTGGCCGGTATTTTTTTCATGAACAGATTTGTATTTGCAAAACTCTGGAAAGACTTTTTTAATGCGGTGGATAAGTTAAGGGAATTTGATACGTATAAGGAGCCTGTAGTGCTGGAAGAACCTGACGTGGAAGAATTCATTGAGTTGAAGAATGTGCTTGAAAAAATGACCCGGAGACTGGCAGGTGAATACCGTGAATTAAGGGAGTATACAGATCATACTACCCACGAACTGCAGACCCCGCTGGCTGTTATAAAAACTAAAACAGAATTACTTCTTCAGTCGGAGAAC
Organism: uncultured Bacteroides sp.; assembly: GCA_964536755.1. Lineage (GTDB taxonomy): Bacteria > Bacteroidota > Bacteroidia > Bacteroidales. The sequence continues at coordinate 292 of CAZIAU010000210.1, forward strand.
CTGGGGAAGAATGAATTGCAGCTCATTCAGGCCATCAATTCAAATATCAATCACCTGTCAAGGTTAAATTCAACCCTTGCATTGATAACAAGGATAGAAAACCAGCAATTTACCGGAAGGGAAGAGATTAACCTGGTCGTATTACTTGACCACCACCTGGAAATGTTTCAGGAAATGATCTCTATGAAGGGAATAAAAGTGATCCGGAATTATGGTGAAGGGGGATTAAATGTGGTCATGGACAAGGGCCTGGCTGACATACTGATCGCCAATGTGGTTAAGAATGCCATTATACATAACCTGGAGAAGGGAGAAATACATGTGGAAACAACTGCATACAGTTTATCTATAAGTAACGATGGAGATAAATTATCATTCGGAGAGGAAGAGTTGTTCAGAAGATTTGTACGTGATACCAGGAAGACAGGAAATTTTGGACTGGGGCTCTCTCTTGTGAAAAAGATTTGCGACTATTATAAATTTATGATCAGTTATAAATATCAGGATCGGATGCATCTCTTTGAAATTTTGCTTCGTGATTATTAATACGCGTTATAAATAGTCTTATAAATTTCAAAGAATCAATATGTTATCAAATAGCGTCCTGATCATTTGCCTGGAAGAAACGGTTTCTTCAGATTTGCAACAGAATTACATTCTAAATTTAGACCGTAGCTAAAGAGATTTTTAGGGCCACTGATGGATGAAGTACCAGGCAGTGGCCTTTTTTATGTTTACAGGATAAATCAATCAGTATGCTCTATTCGATTGTTTTTAAGATCCACATTTTTATCAGCACCATTACCCTGCTTTCGGGGATCATGACACAGGTGCTTTCTATTCAGGGCTGGACAGGAGGAAGACAGTATGGCAGCAGTGACGTGTGGTCATCAATGATCTTTAATATCGGGCTCTACCTTCAATTGATACTGGGCTTTATTATATATTTCACCCTGAGAACCACCCTGGAAGGTGCCATATGGGAAGTTCACGATACTGAGAATGATGCATCGTTAAGGTTCTGGGCCATTGAGCATATTGCACTGATGATCTTTGCCCTCTTCCTGACACAGCTTGGAAGAGTTTTTATCAAAAGGACACCTCAATCCGTCCGAAAGTTCAAGGCATCGGTATTCTATTACGGGACTGCCCTGATACTGATCCTGTTTTCCCTCAGTATTGCCCTGTTTTTCAGATAATAAATCAGTTTTGCCTACCTGAGTGCTGCCTTGCTTAATAGGTATTCTGGAACATCCACATTAAAACGGATTTCATCCACGATAAACTCGGTGCCGGCACCCTGCTTAAGCATATCCTTGAAAGTGATCTTTCCGGGGTACCAGCGGGAACCGATCTTCCTGATGTCGGTAAGCTCGGTTTTCTTTAAAAGTTTGCCGCTCTTAGCATATAACTCCTCTTTCAATGGAATATACCGTTGTTTATCCACCCATAACTTTCGCATCTGGTAGGCGACATCCTCTACCTTTGCCTGCATCTCCACAATCCAGCATTCTGTATTATTGAAAGATTCTGATCCAACCACTACTGCATCATATTTACTGGTCAGGTTGGGATCATCCATCATGTCCTCATAAGAGAGGTCAGAACCCATGACAGACTGTTTCAGCATATGTCCTGATATCTGAATGGTCCGGTCCGTAGAAGGAGAGAAGATCCACAATTTATCTTCCAGTTTCAACATCTTTGTACCCTTCTCCCGGGCCGGTGCCAGATATTCTGTAAATGCTTTTTCATCGCCAACTGACCATGATTCGGATTCAATGGTACGTGAAGTTCGTGCCCCGTGTATCACCATTTTGGATTTAACGAACCTGGTTTGGGCCGACATATTTGCATCGATCCTGTCAAGGATCTCTTTTCCTGAAGGCTGTGCAGCAAGAGTTGTACCTGCCAGCAGCAGCATTGCTGTTATTCGTATCATGCCTGTAATTCTTTAAATAATTGTGCTGTTTTACGTTTGAAGATCCCTATTCCTGCCAGGGCTGTCCCTATAGTAGTAGCTAAGACCCCGGGGAAAAAGCCGATATAATAGGCAACCGGTGTGATCCTGGCCTTCATTACTCCCTGCATCATCATGGTGGAATTCCCCATCATACTGCTGATATCGAGCCCTTTGGTCAGCAGGGAAGCAAAAAAGAGGCCAAAGGCTGTGCCTATTACAGACCCGGCCAGCCCGATGAATACAGATTCTGTGATCAGGCTCCCGTATATGTGTCTCTTTTCTTCACCTATTGCTATCCGGAGACCCATTTCTCCATAGCGGCGTAGCCCGCCCAGCAATCCGGAGTTCCATAGAACAATGGCCATAGCCAGCATAAAGACACCAATAATGATGGTGCTGAAATAATCCACCAGGTCGAGGAACATGGCCATGCCTGCCTGATCCCTCAATGTGACCATAATCGGGGAGAATTCATCAGCCGTGCCATATTTTTCATTGAATGATGCGGCTATGGCATTGGCCTGTTCGTCATTATATTCGTCTCCGGGCAGGTACCCCAGGATTTCGCCGCAGGCATCCTGCATGTCCAGGGCCATTCTGATGGAACTGATATCTGCCACCATTCCGCCACGGTCCAGTGCTGTGGCACCGAATTTCACAGTCCCGCATACCGTAAAATTAGTTATGGACATGGCTCCAAACATGGTATTACTGATGAGTGTTACCTGATCACCCGGTTCAACATCCAGTTTGGTGGCGAATTCATCGCTCAGGAGGATCTCATCGGGATCCTGTATTATTCGGCCCCTTATAATGGAACTTTCCAGGTTCAGCCGTTCGGCTTCCTGACTGCCGGGTGATAGCAGGTCAACGGCCATTCCTGCGCCCGGACCCTGGGCCCTGGTTTCACCGTTCTCATCCGGTACATCCACCAATCCCCCGAAATTTATCCTTTGCACCCAGGTCATTTCAGGATAATCGGCCGTCAGGTTCTGAAGGACCTGATCGGTGTTCATAAGGGCAAGATCGTTTGGCTGTTGATCCACATTTTTATAGTAGGCCTTGCTCATGACCTTAACGTGCCCTGTGGAAAAACGTGCGTTAAATACAATCATGTCGCCCAGTATTCCTGTCACCCAGCACTGCATCAGCACCATAAGTGTTACTCCTAAGGCCACCACGAGAATGGGCATCAGGCTCCTTGAACGGTCCCTGAACAATCCTTTTATATAAAATCGTAACATGGTTATTGGTTTTTAATTATTGAATTTTACCCCGGATTGCATCGTTGGGATTCATTTTGGTGATTTTCCGGGAGGGCAGATAACTGACAATGGTGGTGGCCAGCATCACCAGGATAACGGTACCCAGAATGAGGGCCATGCTGTAGTATGGATACAGATGCTCGGCTGCTGCCATTCCAAAGTCATCAGTACCTTCCGGCATCTTGATCCCGGATTTATTGGTCCACCACAGAAGCGGAAAACCATATGCGGTGCCTAACAGAATGGCAAGAATGGCATGCATGCCTCCCTCGACGGTAAAGATTCCGACCACCTGCCTGCGAGTCATTCCCATGGCAACGTAGGTGCCTATCTCACGCTGGCGCCTGAAGATGGAAAGTACCTGTGTGTCAAATATGGCCAGCAAAGAAAGGGCCAGGATAAGGAGGTAGAAAACAGAGCCTCCTGTGGATTTGGTCTTGATCATCTGTTCCAGTTCCCTGAATAGAAAATCATGGCCCTTGAATTCCCAGCCCGGGATAGAAGCACCTTCTTCCGGGGCCTCATTCACCACCACCAGGGTAGCTTCCCCATGCATCCCGGTAATCTCCTGCAGTTTGGTCAGCGAAATCCAGACCTGGCGCTGGTCAACCGCTGGGACGGCAGTCTGGAAGATCCCGGTGATCTTCACCTCTGCGGCATCAAAAGTCCCGTTTTTATCCCTCCACCTGATAAGCAGGTAGTCACCGGTCTGTAATCCGGCGGATTTGGCTAGACGGGTACCCACGATGGCTGTGATCTCATCCGAATCAGGATCCAGCATATCTGTAGGAATGGAGAGAACCTTTTGTCGTGTATCAATCCCTTTCAGCAAAATACCCATCATACGCCCTTCGGGATAGATGGTGGCCTGGGTGATAAGAATCGGCACTGCATTGCCTTCTGATGCACTTTCTTCCAGCACGGCCGGAACGGGTGCATGGGCATCGGTCAGTGTCATGGCATCATAGGGATCATAGAATTCCTGCCAGTACTCTCCCTGTGCAACTTCCCATGCAACGGTTTCTCTCCGGGCCTGCCTGTCCCATCCCTGGTACAGTCCGTTCATGTAGATAATCAGAATGTAGGCCAGTGAGAGGACAAAGACGATCAACAGTGTCCGCAAACCTGCGCCCATGAGGTTTCTGTATGCTAATTTGAATGCGATCATGGCCGTCTATTTTTTTACGTTTTCATCGGAGACCACCTTGCCATCCTCCAGGGTGATGATTCTTTTCAGATACCTGATCACCTTGTCATCATGAGTAGCAAAAATAAAGGTGGTATCGAGATCATTATTCAATTTCTCCATGGTCCGGAGAATATGGTGAGAGTTTTCTGCATCCAGATTGGCTGTTGGTTCATCAGCCAGTACCATTTCAGGTTTCTTCACCATGGCACGGGCTATTGCTACACGCTGACTTTCCCCGCCTGACAGTTGAGGTGGTTTGGACTTGATCTTTTCTGTAAGCCCTACCCATTCAATGGCTTCCAATACCGCTTTCTTTCGCTCGATGGAAGGCATCTTCAGAAGGAGCAATGGAAATTCAACATTTTCATATACTGTATAGACCGGCATCAGGTTGTAAGTCTGAAAAATGAATCCAATGTGTTGCTTTCGCAATGTGGCTGCACGTTTTGGATTCATCTCTTTAGATGTTGTTCCCAATACACTGGTCAGCCCTTCAGTGGGGGTGTCCAGTGAACCAATAATGTTGAGCATTGTTGTCTTGCCCGATCCGCTGGGTCCCACGATACCGGAAAATTCTCCTTTGTCAAATGAAAGGTTAATGCCGTTAAGGGCGGTAAACTCGCCCCCACCAATAGGGAACCTTTTTACCAGGTTGTCGATGGTGATGATTGTTCCGTTTGTCATTGTTTTCAATTTATTTTATATGCATGTTCTCTCTCTTAATGATTAAATACTGCCATGAGCTGGAATCCCCAGCCACTGTACAGGGTAGTTTGATAATCAAGGTTATACAGGTTGTAATTATCGGGATTCCAGAATCCCATCACATAGAAGCTCCAGCGGTCAAACGCAATGCTCCAGTTAATAAAACGGTAGAGGCCGTTGTTGGTGTAATCGTAGAACAACATAGCGGTGACATTGTGAATGATATTGATCGGGTATGTAGCTGAAAGCAATCCGAAAAAAACCTTTTGGTCGGATCCGAATGGCTGACTCCCCTGCATCAGTCCAAATGTCTCGGTCATCAGGGTCAATCCGTTCCCCAGGTTAAAA
>CAZIAU010000211.1:0-5757 GCA_964536755.1 uncultured Bacteroides sp.
TCCAGTAGGTCCAGGTATGTCCCCCATCACGGATCCGGAACTCATGGTATACCTCCTTTTTACGCAGTGCAATATGGACCAGGGAATTCCCTTCATACAGGAAGTCATCATCCCCGCAATCGATGAACCATCTTACACTGTTTTCCCTCTCCTCCGGCATATTCCTGATAAGCTCCAGGACGCTGTACCGTTTATACCACGCCAGCGCTTTCTCTTCAGGGACTGAATCCCAGCCTCTTCTTTCCAGGTAACGGTCCATTTCATCCGGGTTGAGGGGGCCGCAGCTCGCACTCAGCGGGCAGGCCGAAGAAAAGAGTTCGGGATGATGCAAAGCGTATACAAATGTTCCTCCTCCACCCATGGAAAGCCCGGCTATGGCCCTGTATCTTCTTTCACCCTTTATCCTGTATGTTTTCTCAACGTACGGCATGAGCTCCTGGAAAAAGAAATCTTCATACCTCCATTTGTCCTCCGGGTCATTGAAATATCCCCTCCGCCCGCTTTCTGCATCCGGCATTACAATGATCATAGGTGTGGCCGATCCGTCAGCGATGGTATTATCGGCAATCCGGAGAACCTCCCCGAACTGTATCCACCCGGTCTGGTCATCACTGGCTCCATGAAGCAGGTAGAGCACCGGGTAGCTTCGGTGTGATGATTCATAATCGGGTGGCAGATATATGGCAAATTTACGTTCCATTCCCAGTATTTTACTGTCCATGGACAGATCGTCGTACACCGAACCATGCTGGGCCGCCAGCAGTTCCGGGATCAGAAGGACCAGCGCAATAAATAATATGTTTTTCATCTTTATCAGGTATTAAGTTCACTATTCCGGTTTACTCTTTTTATCAGACATTCCATGGGGACAGACCGATACACATATCCCGCATATTCTTGCATTATTGTCCGGGAACTTTTCTCCGAACTGCCGGCACATATCCCTGCATTTCCCCGCATTGAAAAACTGATCCCGGTCCGTGCCGGTATCCCATAACTCTCCCGTGGCAGCCCCGGCGGGACAGATATCCACACAATCCCTGCAGCTTCCGCAAAGGCTCCGTTCTATGGGTTCCCGCAGGTTGCACAACGGGGTTCTGGTAAGAATGGTAACGAACCGGAGTCTCGGACCGAACTCTTTTGTGACCAGCAGGTCAGTTTTACCGATCCATCCCAACCCGGAACGGGTGGCCACCATCTTATGGGAGAGGGCGGTCCGGAGGTTTGAGGAATAGTCTGTTTCCAGCGATCCTGTGGAAATGGTGGGTTCCACACACCGCGTTTCAATACCATGCCGGTTCAGATCAGCTGAGATCTCTTCTGACAACCTTTCCAGCTCGGAATTGGTCTGGTTGTAATGAGCATAGTACTCGGCGTCAGGCCCATCCAGAATGGAATCAACGATCCGGTAGTTCAGTTTCTTTCCTATGGATATGCCATAAGGGAAGTCACGATGCACTGGATCAATAATTCCGGTCAGGTCTGCAAAACCGAACAGATAATCCCCGGCTGGCTGCAGGTGGGCTTCCAAAATATTCCGGACCAGGTCGTTTGACATGCTTGCCGTTATTTCATCTAATGGATCAGCCCATAAAGTTATAATCTAAATTTGAAATCTTTAAAATGAGAATCCTGCTAAAAATATTTAACTTTACTTATCTAGCATTCAAGTTATGAAAAAACTTTTCCTTTTACCCCTATGGTTTCTTATTTCATGTATTCCGGAGCTTACACCTCCTTTTTGCGAGATCATCACACCGGAAGAAGGTTCAGAATTCACCAGGGGCGAGAGTATAGAGATCAGGGTTGAAGTGTCTGATGATGACGGTACCGTCCAGAATGTCAGATTATTCATTGACGAGGTTGGGATATCTGCCATTTCCGGGTTCCCTTATACATTTACTTATAATACGCAGGATCTGAACGTTGGGACACAGTCCATTAAAGTCCTTGCAGTCGATGATGACAGGAAAGAGGCAGAGGCATCTATCAACTTTATAATTAAATCGACTCTTCCCGTTGTTGAAACGCTGCAACCCGGTCCGATTACACGTGATTCCGTGGTGGTGGGTGGCAGGATATCGGATGATGGGGGAACTTCCATTACCGCTGCGGGAGTACTTTGGGGAACGGAACCGGTTAATATGGAAGAAGCCAGTGAAATTACAGCAAATGTGACTGATGATGCATTTACGGTTACTCTTAAGGATCTGCCGTATGATGACTATTATGTCGTTGCATTTGCCGACAACGAAAGCGGCAGGTCCTATGGTGATCCGGTGAGCTTCAGTCCCCTGCCTTCTGAGAATTTACCGCCTTCATGTGAGATAACTATACCATCAGATGGGTCAGTATTCCTGAGGGGTGAAATTATTGAAATACGAGTAGATGCATCTGATGTAGACGGGTCTGTGGCGGATATCAGGCTATATATTGATTCAGTCGGGATATCGTCCATTACTGGGTTCCCAAACAGGTATTTATATTCTACTGATCAAATGGTGATAGGATACCATTCCATAAGTGTCAAAGCAATAGATAATGATGGAGCTGAAACGGATGATGCTGTCAGTATTGTGCTGAACCCGGCACTGCCTATCGTTGAAACTTATCAGCCCGATTCGGTAACAAGCAGCTCGGCTGTTGTGGGTGGCAACATACTGGATGACGGGGGCGGCACCATATCTTCGGCAGGTGTTTTATGGAGCAACAAACCTTTTAGCGGGACTGCTTCCAATGAACTGACTACGGATGTAACCAACGGTAAATTTAAGGCCAACCTGAGTGATCTGAATTATGAGACCTATTACGTTATGGCATTCGCCGAAAATGAAAGCGGGAGATCCTACGGTGAGGAATTAAGCTTCCAGACCCTGCTGCCGGAGAATATGTTTATTGATAGCCGGGACGGCAGGGTTTACAGGTGGGTAAAGATCGGAACCCAGTTCTGGATGGCCGAAAATCTTGCCTATCTTCCGGAGATGCGAAATCCAAATAATTATTCATCCTCGGATCCATTTTATTACGTCTATGATTATATGGGGTTCAAAGTTGAAGAGGCGAAAGAGACAGCCAGTTACAAAACCTACGGCGTCCTCTATAACTACCCTGCGGCCATGGAGGCATGTCCCGATGGCTGGCATTTACCGACAAATGAAGAAGAACAGGAGCTTATATCGGTCATAGGAGGCGATGATGATATCATAAAACTGATTGAAGGAGGAACAACACACTGGTATAACAATCCGACCGGGACAAATCAAACAGGATTTACAGCTCTTGGAGCCGGGAGGACAACTCTGGGTAACGATAACAAAATGATCTTTACGGAACTTGGCGAATCTGCAGGTTGGTGGACTGCAGATATATGCGATTGGGATACGTACCAGGGGGTCCCGTTTACAATCTCATCTGACGGCCCGTTCCTGCTACATGATGATGACTGTGTACCGCTCCGGACCGGATTCTCAGTGAGATGTTTGAAGGATTAGAGTGCGTTGTTAGGGGGTATAGCTCAGATGGCCAGAGCGCGTGGTTCGCAATCACGAGGTCGGGGGTTCGATTCCCCCTACCTCCACCCAAATGGAAAATATCTGCAGAATGCCTCCTCATCCGGATACCGGCCGGCATACAGGGCACACCTCTTTCCCGAAATTGACAGGTATGTTTCAATAGAAGAATATCTGGAGGAAGTTCGGGCGGCACAGGCTGCAGGACTAACGAACCTGGATGTGGATATTTGAAAAACCTCTCTTCTATTCCCAGTGATAGGGTGTGACCTGATAGACGTAATAGTTGAGCCAGTTGGTGAATAAAAGGCTGGCATGTGCCCGCCAGCGGATCACCGGTTCCTTTTTCGGGTCATTGGCAGGAAAATAGTTGTCCGGGATGGCGGTATCCAGTCCTTTTGCACGGTCCCGTTCAAATTCCTCCTTAAGGGTATGGGGATTGTACTCAAGATGTCCGGATATGAATATCTGTCGGTTGTCCCTGGACAGCACAATATTGGACCCGACCTGTGGTGACCAGGCAAGCACAGTTAACTCCGGATGGTTCTTCAGATCTTCCAGCCGGTTTTCGGTATACCTGGAGTGGGGGGCCGGAAAGATGTCATCGAAACCCCTTACCAGGTGATGATTCCTGTCGGTGATGTAATGATCGAAGACCCCGAATACTTTTTTGGGAAGGGGGTATTTCTGTATTCCGTAATGATAGTGTAACCCGGCCTGGGCTCCCCAGCAAATATGCATGGTACTGCTCACATGACTTTTACTCCACTCCATTACCTCGCACAGTTGCTCCCAGTAATCGACTTCTTCAAATTCAAGAAGTTCTACAGGGGCACCGGTAATGATCAAGCCGTCGTAGCGCCGGTCCCTGATCTCCTCAAATGTCTTGTAAAATACCTCCATATGTTCCCTGGGGGTATGTTTGGATTCATGTTCCTCCATGTAAATCAGATCCAGCTCAACCTGAAGCGGGGTATTTGCAAGGGCCCTGAGCAGGTCGGTTTCCGTAACCATCTTTAATGGCATCAGGTTCAGGAGGGCAATCCTAAGTGGCCTGATATCCTGGTGAATAGCCCGGCTCTCTTCCATGATGAAGATATTCTCTTTCTTCAGTTCATGGATGGCCGGCAGGTTGGTCGGTACATTTATCGGCATATCGGAAGCAGAATACTTAAGTTAAGTAAAATGAAATTCTTTAATTATATAGATTAACTATCCTGTAATTAAAAAGTTCATTTCCGGTATACCACTCTGATTTCGCTTTCTTTTTATGCCTTCAGGTCTGACAGGCCTGATCCGGTAACATTCCCTATTCTTCAAACTTAAAGGAGAGTTTTACCTTGGTACGGTAACTCTCAATTTCCCCGTCCTTTATACTCATATCCATGGCTGTAACCTCTGCGATGCGCAGATCCCTTAGAGATTTGGATGCCTTTTTCACCACATTATTGGCAGCATCCTCCCATGAAGATGTACTGGTTCCTACCAGTTCGATGATCTTGTAAACGCTGTTTGACATGATATTGGATTTATTGGTTTACTGCAAGTTACGTTCTAAAACCGGGAAAGTCAATGTTTTAATCGTCCCTGGGTTAAATCAATGTGGAACCTTTTGAATAGAAATTTATTATTGGCGTATGGTCCATATTATTTGGCTCATGGTATACTACGAAGAAAAATATTACATATATTCGCTCAAGTTAACACCTATTAATAAAAACGTAACACGATGTCGGTCGTTCGTTTTGGAGTTTCGTTTGAGAAGGAGGTCCTGGAGGCTCTGGATGAATATGTTCTTGAGAACAAGTTCTCCAATCGATCCCAGGCTCTTAGGCAGCTTGTTAACAAGCATATTGTAGAGAAAAAGTGGTTATGTAATAATCAGGTTGCGGGTGCAGTCACTATAGTATATGATCATCACAAAAGGGAGATAGCGGCGCACCTGGCCGAGATTCAGAGGGAATACAGGAAAGAGATCCTGTCTGTCCAGCGATATATGCTGAATGATAATAACAGTATGGAGGTGATTGCCCTTAACGGCATCTCTTCACGCCTGACTTCATTATCTGAAAAGCTGATAAGTGAGAAAGGGATCCAGCATGGCAAGCTGACCATGACCAGGTTTGATTAGGATTAATATAATTGTAGAGGTGAGATGAGTGCATTGGAGGAAAAAACATTGTTAAAACTTGGAAAACTGAAGCAGTGGTTCAAGGAAAGGGAAGGATGCATCGTGGCCTTCTCGGGA
>CAZIAU010000212.1:0-5754 GCA_964536755.1 uncultured Bacteroides sp.
GGGCAATGAGGTTTTTCTTTATTTCTTCGGGATAAATAAGCCCGGGTTGTACGGGATCTGCAATCCTGAAACCGGGAAGGATACACTTTACGGAGATGACTTTGCCATAGATGATATTATATGGATGGGAGACCAGCCAAAGGTAAAGGAGCTGGCCGGACAGGCAGGTGTTACAAACTCCGGACCGTTGTCATCATTGAAGGAGGATCTTCAGAAAGCTTTGAAAGCCGGACGAACAATACACATCCTGCCTCCGTACAGGGGTGATCACATTGTCACTCTGTCAGATTTGCTTGGGATAAGTTGCCAGGAAGTCGGGAAGTATGTTTCAGAAGAACTGGTCGGAGCGGTTGTTCAGTTGAGATCGGTTAAGGATGATTATGAGATTGCTGAAATTGAAAAAGCAATTGATGTTGCCGGCCTGATGCATACCACTGCAATGAAGATGGGATTTCCTGGAAATTTTGAGAGAGAACTTGCGGGTGCCATCGAAGGGATAGCCCTGTCACATGGCGGGCCGGTCTCTTTTCCGGTAATATTGAGTATGGATGGCCAGACATTGCATAACCACTATCATGGAAATGAACTGAAAGAGGGACGCCTGGTAGTTTGTGATGCCGGGATGGAAACGGAGTTATGTTATGCCAGTGATATTACAAGGACCTTCCCGGTGGGGGGTAAGTTCAGTACTATGCAAAAGGAGATATATAATATAGTTCTGGCAGCTAATACATTGACCATTAAATCCTCCGGACCGGGGAAGACTTACAGGGAAATTCACCTCGAGGCGGCAAGGATAATTGCAGGCGGACTGACGGAGCTTGGGATCATGAAGGGTGATCCGGATGAAGCGGTTGCTGCAGGGGCACATGCTCTCTTTTTCCCCCATGGGCTGGGACACATGCTTGGCCTGGATGTTCATGATATGGAAGGGCTGGGAGAGAATAATGTGGGCTATTCCAATTCGCTGTCACGAAGCGATCAGTTTGGACTTGCCTACCTGAGGATGGCCCGGGAACTCGAACCCGGTTTCATCATTACTAACGAACCGGGTTGTTATTTCATTCCGGCATTGATCGAACAGTGGAGGAGTGAGAAGAAATTTGAACAGTTTATCAATTATAACAGGGTGGAGGCTTACCTGGGATTCGGTGGGATCAGGATTGAAGATGATGTCCTTATTACCCCTGCGGGATCACGCGTACTTGGCACTCCCATCCCCAAAACCGTGGAAGAGGTCGAAGCAACGATGGCTTAGATCCTGGCTTTGTAATATTCGCGGTTGAGCCTGGCAATATTTGTCAATTTTATACCCTTGGGACATTCCGCCTCACAGGCTCCCGTATTGGTGCAGTTGCCAAAACCCAGTTCATCCATTTTTGCTACCATTTGGTTAACCCTTTCCCTGGCTTCAATCTTTCCCTGGGGCAACAGGCTCAGGTGAGAGATCTTCGCCCCCACAAATAACATTGCCGAGGCATTCTTACAGGCAGCCACGCAGGCACCGCAACCAATGCAGGCTGCCGCATCCATGGAGAGATCGGCCAGTTCCTTCCTGATAGGGATACTGTTGGCATCGGGGGCACTGCCCGTATTTACCGAAATATATCCGCCTTCCTGTATCAGTTTATCAAAGGCAGAGCGGTTAACCACCAGGTCCTTGATGACGGGAAATGCACGGGCGCGCCATGGTTCAATAACAATGGTATCCCCGTCCTTGAATTTACGCATGTGCAGCTGGCAGACGGTGATCAGCGAGTCGGGTCCGTGCGGACGGCCATTGATATACATGCCACAGGCGCCACAGATACCTTCCCTGCAATCGTGATCGAAGTTTACAGGTTCTTCATTTCTGGAAATGAGTTGTTCATTCAGGACATCCAGCATCTCAAGAAAAGAGCTGTCCGGGGAGATGTCCCTCAGTTCGTAATTAATGAATTTACCCCGGCTTCGGGAATCTTTTTGACGCCAGATCTTTAATTTAAGGTTCATCGCAAATCTATTTGCCTATTTATAATTTCTTTGTTTCACTTCAATATATTCAAAATCGAGAGGTTCCTTATGGAGTACAGGGTCCTTATCGGCCCCTTTGAATTCCCATGCAGCAACATAGGTCAGGTCCCTGTCATTTCGAAGGGCTTCACCCTCCTCGGTCTGGTATTCCTCCCTGAAGTGTCCCCCACAGGATTCTTCCCTGTTCAGTGCATCTATGGCCATAAGTTCCCCCAGTTCCAGGAAGTCGGCCAGCCTGCTGGCTTTTTGCAACTCAGGATTCAGATCGTCGAGCTCACCCGGGATCTTTACATCGGACCAGAACTCTTTTCTCAGTTTCCTGATCTCCTCCCTGGCTTTGACCAGGCCTTCACGGTTCCTGGCCATACCGACGTGTTCCCACATGATCTTTCCCAGCCTTTTGTGAATAGTATCCACTGTCTGGCTTCCCCTGATTGACATGAGCCTGCCAAGTTGTTTCCTGACCTCATTTTCAGCTTCGTCAAATTCAGGGATATCTGTATTAAACCGTGGTGTATTGATCTCGTCGGCCAGGTAATTCTGAATAGTATAGGGGAGCACGAAATAGCCATCGGCCAGTCCCTGCATAAGGGCCGAAGCGCCAAGACGGTTGGCACCATGGTCTGAAAAATTAGCTTCACCGGTGGCAAACAGTCCCGGTATGGTAGTCTGAAGTTCGTAGTCGACCCAGATACCTCCCATGGCATAATGTATAGCCGGGTAGATCATCATTGGCACTTCATACGGGTTGTGATCCGTGATCTTCTCGTACATCTGGAACAGGTTGCCATACTTGGCTTCGATCACATCCTTCCCCAGACGATCGATGGCATCTTTAAAATCCAGGAATACTGCCAGGCCTGTTGAATTCACACCGAAGCCGGCATCACAACGCTCCTTGGCAGCCCTGGAAGCCACATCCCTTGGTACAAGGTTGCCAAAAGCCGGATAACGCCTCTCCAGGTAATAGTCCCGGTCCTCTTCCGGAATATCTATCCCGCCTATCTCTCCTTTCTGTAACTTTTCTGCGTCTTCCTTCTTTTTCGGGACCCAGATCCGGCCATCGTTTCGAAGGCTTTCACTCATAAGTGTGAGCTTGGACTGGTATTCGCCATGTACCGGGATACATGTGGGATGTATCTGAACAAAACAGGGATTTCCGAAAACGGCTCCCTTTTTATAACATTGCCAGGCTGCGCTTACGTTGGCCCCCATGGCCATGGTGGAAAGGAAAAATACATTTCCATAACCACCGGTGGCAAGAACAACAGCATGGGCACTGTAACGCTCCAGTTTACCGGTCAGCACATCCCTGCCGATAATCCCCCGGGCTTTGCCGTCAACCATGACCAGGTTTTGCATGTCTATCCTTGGATACATCTCCACATTACCCTTTTTTATCTGCCTGCTCAGGGCCTGGTATGCTCCCAGGAGAAGCTGCTGACCTGTCTGGCCCCTTGCATAGAATGTCCTCGAAACCAGTGCTCCTCCGAAAGAACGGTTATCCAGCGTGCCCCCGTACTCCCGGGCAAATGGGATTCCCTGGGCCACACACTGGTCAATGATCTCATTGCTCACTTCAGCGAGCCTGTAAACATTGGCTTCCCTTGAACGGTAATCACCACCCTTGATTGTATCGAAAAAGAGCCTGTAAATACTGTCCCCGTCATTCTGGTAATTCTTGGCTGCATTGATACCTCCCTGGGCAGCAATACTGTGTGCGCGCCTGGGAGAATCCTGGTAGCAGAAGGATTTTACCTTGAACCCCATTTCAGCCATTGAGGCTGCAGCTGCTGCTCCGGCGAGACCGGTACCCACCACGATCACATCCAGTTTTCGCTTATTGGCAGGATTGACCAGGTTCTGATTGGATTTGAAGAAGGACCATTTTTCAGCAAGCGGACCTTCAGGAATATTGGATTGAAGCTTAACCATGTCAGGAGTTTTGATTTATTACATGTAGTAGATCACCAGAGGAATGATAGAAAAACCCGCAACTACCAGGACTGAATAGATGATGGCCAGGACCTGTATGGCGGGGTTATATTTTTTATTGTCCAGTCCCAGTGTTTTGAAGGCGGACTGGAAACCATGGATCAGGTGGAATCCAAGAAATACAAAAGCTGCAATATAAAAGATCACAAAGGGTAACATCTTGAATTTGTCAACAATCTCGCTGGCAAAATCGTGATACATTACACCATCGACCAGGATCTCTGCACCATGTCCGAATTTTGCCTTAAAGTAAAAATCGACAAAATGAATGGCCAGGAATAACAGGATGATCGCAGCAGTATGGATCATGAACTTGGAAAAGAACGATGTGTTGGAATAGTTGGCCTTATTGTACCTTTTTGGCCTGGCGATCCAGTTCTGCACCTGGAGGACCAGGGCGTAGATCACATGCAGCAGGATTCCGCCTAACAGGACTATCTCAATAATCTTTATAATGATATTTGAGCTCATGAAATGGGCGGCCCTGTTATAGATCATGGGATCATCAAAGATGATGACCAGGAGATTGACTCCCATGTGAACCAGCAGGAAAACGATCAGGAATATACCTGCCAGTGACATCATTAATTTCTTTCCAATGGAAGAAGTGAAAATACCGGACATATAATTTCGATTAAAATAAGTTACTTAAATTGCATAGGCGAATAACAAATATAACATTTTATCATTCTAATTATTTTTAAGTATCACATTTCTTACAACATACGTTCCTGAATGAAATCGAAATCCATCCAGGCCACCCTGTTTATAAGGAACAGGAGAAAACTGGCGGAGATGGTTTCCCCTGGCTCACTCCTGGTGATTTGTTCGGGTGAACGGATGCCACGGAACGGGGACCAGTTTTATCCTTTCCGCCAGCAGTCCGACTTTTTCTACCTGACAGGCATAAATCAGGAGGGGAGTGTCCTGGTGCTGTTGCCCGGCAACCACGAAGATCCTTTGACTGAGATCCTGTTTGTTCGCAAAAGCGACCCCAGAACCGAACTGTGGTTTGGACCCCTGCTTACCCCTGAAATGGCCGCTTCATTGTCGGGAATCGGGGAGGTGAGATTAATGGAGGAGCTGGATCAGTACCTGACGGACATAGTGCTTTCGGTCAGTCGTGTATATTTCAATCATGAAGACCATATCCACCCGGACTTAAGGATAAAATCACCCGATACTTTCCTCTATGAAAAGATTTCATCCAGGTTCCCCGATCTGACCTTTTCCCGTCTCGCTCCCTTGCTGATGCAGCTGAGAATGATCAAGGAATATGAAGAGGTGGAAGAGATCAGGAAGGCAGGAGCCATAACCCGGGCCGCTTTTCTGAAAGTTTTGAAGATGGTTAAACCGGGTATACGGGAATATGAAATTGAAGCCGTATTGACAGCCGAATTCCTTGCTGCGGGGGCAGAGGGCCATGCCTATGAACCGATAGTTGCAGGCGGCAGGAACGCACTCATACTGCATTACGTGAATAATAACTGCATATGCAGGGAGAATGACTTAATCCTGATGGATTTTGGTGCCGAAGTAAATAATTACGGGGTCGATTGTTCACGGACGATTCCGGTAAACGGCAGGTTCTCTGCCCGGCAGCTTGAATTGTACAATGCAGTACTGAGGGTTTTCAGGCAGGCGAGGAAAATGATGGTTCCGGGGGTAAAGTTAAATGAGTTTCACCAGAATGTGGGTTCACTGCTGGAGGAGGAATATATAAAACTGGGACTCTATACCAGTGAG
>CAZIAU010000213.1:0-5740 GCA_964536755.1 uncultured Bacteroides sp.
ATCGACAGGAGATTCATTGATTATTGCAGTGATCGCGGTTATCCCGATAATCTGATCCGCGAGGTATGGAGACAGATCAGTTCTTTTGCCGGCTACTCATTTTCAAAGGCCCATTCGGCATCCTTTGCAGTGGAAAGTTTTCAGTCACTCTACCTGAAGACACATTACCCGCTGGAATTTATGACCGCTGTTATCAACAACTTCGGAGGATTTTACAGGACCTGGGTATATTTCAATGAGGCCAGGAGGTGTGGGGCCATAATCCACCTGCCCTGTGTTAACCGAAGTGAAAACAAAACCTCCATTGCCGGCAGGGACATATTCATTGGTTTCATCCACTTGCAAAACCTGGAACAACAAACGGTTATGATGATCCTTGATGAGAGGGAACAACATGGAGATTATAAAAGCCTTGAAGATTTCCTTGTACGTGTTCCCATCGGTCTTGAACAGGTGATCATCCTGGTAAGGATAAATGCCCTCCGGTTCACCGGAAAAAGCAAAAAGGAGTTGCTCTGGGATGTACACCTGGTTCTTGGCAACCAGAAGAAAAAAGATCCTGTTCGTGAACTTTTTCCTGTCAGAAAACGAGAATTCAAATTGCCCGAACTTGAGCAGACCTCACTCGAAAATGCCTATGATGAACTTGAGCTTCTCGGATTCTCCGTTACCATCCCTGCTTTCGATCTGCTTCAAACCTCTTTCCGGGGTCAGATACTATCCCGGCAGATGCTTCACAATGTAGGAAAGAAGGTTCGCATGCTGGGCAATCTGGTAACCGTTAAGCATGTACGTACCAAACAGAGGCAATGGATGAACTTCGGGACATTTCTGGATGCTGAAGGTGAGTTTTTTGATGTGGTAAACTTTCCTGATTCACTAAAACGCTATCCTTACAGAGGAAAAGGTATTTACCTGCTTTTCGGAGAGATTACCCAGGAAGCAGGATTCCCCGGTATGACGGTGGAGAAGATGGCTAAACTGCCTTTCAAACCCGATCCAAGGTATTAGTGCAGAGTGCATAGTGCATATGCACTGATTCCTATGCACTACGCACTGTCTGTCCTTCGGACAGACAGTACCCCCTTGACCTTCTTCAGCTTTCGCACAAGAGCTTCGAGGTGTTGTGTGTCTTTGACGAAAAGTGTGATATTGCCTTCAAACATCCCGTCATTGGAGTCAATGGAAATGGACCTCATATTTACCTGTTGGTCCCTGGTTATAACATCTGAGATATTGCTTACTATCCCCAGGTCATCCATGCCGGTTATTTTCAGGTCTACCGGGAAAAACGTACCTTTTTCAGATTCATTCCACCTGGCTTTCACAACCCTGTACCCATACTTTGAGAGTAACTGTTGTGCGTTGGGGCAATTCATTCGATGGATGCTGATTCCCGAGTTTATGGTAACAAATCCAAAAATGGAATCGCCATGGATGGGGTTGCAGCAATTGGCCAGTCTGTATTCAACATTGGCGAGCTTTTCATCAATAATAAGGAAATCACCCTTAGCCCTGTCACCAGCTGCCACCAGCCTGTCCAGTGCCTCCTGTTCGATCTTTTCAGGTTTACTGTCAGCTGGTTTTTCAATGTTTGTCAGTAACTCTTTGATCTGCAGAAGGTCTATCTTTTCTGTGGCGATATCAAAATAGAGGTCGATAGCATCCCTGTATTTGAAATGCTGGATGACCCTCCTTACATTGCTGTCGTCAAAATCAATTTTCCAGTTCCTGAACCTCCTCTTCAGTATCTCCTTCCCCTGTTCAGACTCTTTCAGCCTATCTTCTTTCAGCGCCAGCCTGATTTTGCTTTTTGCCTTGGAGGTGACTACCATATTCAGCCAGTCCATTTTTGGTCGCTGGTTTTTGGAGCGCAGAACCTCTACCTTATCCCCGTTTCTAAGTTTGTACCTGATGGGAACATTTTTCCCGTTTACCCTTGCCCCCACACATGAGGCCCCTATGTCGGTATGGATATCAAACGCAAAGTCCAGCACGGAGGCATCTTCGGGAAATTTCTTCAGGTCGCCACCAGGGGTGAATACAAAAATCTCCTTGCTGAACTGACTCAGCTTAAGGTCTTCTATAAGGTTACCGGCATCCAAATCCGGACTGTCCAACGCTTCCCTTACCCGTTCGATCCACTGATCAATTCCAGCCTGTCCCTTAATTCCCTTATACTTCCAGTGAGCGGCCAGTCCTTTTTCAGCAATCTCATTCATCCTTCTGGTCCTGATCTGAACTTCCACCCAGTCACCTCCAGGTACTATAACCGTGGTATGCAATGATTCGTACCCGTTGGATTTCGGTGCTGAGATCCAGTCACGCAATCTGTCCGGATTGGGTTGGTAATGGTCAGTTATAATGGAATATACCCTCCAACAATCAGCTTTCTCCCTCTTCAGTGAGGTGTCAATAATAACACGAATGGCGAATTTATCATATACCTCTTCAAAATCGACCTTCTGTTTGCGCATCTTCCTCCAGATGGAGGAAATGGCCTTGGGCCTGCCTTTTATCTCCACTTTGAATTTTTCCTTTTCAAGAGCTTCCCTTATGGGTTGGATAAAATCTCTGATAATTCTGTTCCTTCTGGCAGTTGATGCTTTTAATTTCTCATATATTGAATTATAGGCCTCCCTTTCAAGAATTCTCATGGAGATGTCCTCCATTTCCGACATCACATTATACAGACCCAGTCTGTGTGCGAGTGGAGAATAGATGAATCTTGCCTCGCAGGCAAGGGCAATCTGTTCTTTTTCCTCCAGGAAATCAATCTGCCTCATCAGGTAAAGGCGCTCTGCGATCTTGATCAGTATCACACGAAAATCGGTGGCCAGGGTAAGGATGAGGTTTCGCATATTTTCAGCCTGTACGTGTGATGTGGTTGTATCAAGTGTCCCGATCTTAAGCAATTCTTTAACCAGGGATGCTGTCCTCACGTCCACCTCATTTCTGACATGTTCTGTGGAGATGGTGTTTGTTTCCACGCAGTGAGCCACAATGGCCACAGAAACACTCAGTGCGTCCAGATCAAGTTCTTTAATCATCATCCGGGCCAGGGAAGTGAAATATAATACGGGGTGTTCTCCATGAATGGCCAGGTTTTCTTCTGTATTTGCCACCATAAAGTCGAAGGACCTTCTGATCAGGGACATGGAACTCCTGTCATACTCGTTCCTGCAAGATCTCACAAGCCCCCTGTATTGATTCAGGAGCTGTTTCTGAAACGGTATTGAAAATCCTTCCAGCGTTTCCATTTTCAATCTTCTATAGGCAATACGATACTGAATTGTGAACCATTGCCGGGTTCACTGGTAATATTCAATTTTCCCCTGTGTTTTGCTGTAAATTCTCTTACAAGGGTCAACCCGATCCCGGCTCCCTTTTCATTTGCCGTTCCTCTTGTTGAGTAACCCCCATTATGAGTTATTGTTTCAATTTGTTCCCTTGTCATACCGATTCCATGATCAGCCACGGTAAGATGAAGATTACTGTCATTGGTCCAGGCCAGGATCCGGATGGTCCCGCCTCTGTTGGAAAATTTTATGGCGTTTGAAATAAGATTCCTGATGATGGTTTCCATCATTATCCTGTCCATTTTGCAATTAATGGTGCCTTTAATCTCCTGTTCAATGACCAGTTCTTTATTGATTACAGCTTCATTAAACATGGAGAGGCAACTGATAATAAGTGTATTAATATTTAAATCTTCAGGATGATAGTATGAATTTTTGTCCCCCAGTCTGGACCAGTGCAAGAGGTTCTCCAGCAACTCAAGGGAATAAGATGCAGAATTCTTCAGGTTGCCCAGAAGTTTTTTCCTGTCAATACCGGGCTCTTGTTTATCCTCTACTCGTTTTAGCACATCAACGGCAGTGAGCAGGTTACCGATGGTACTTCTCAGATCATGCGCAATAATTGACATCATGCGGTCTTTGGAAGTGTTCAGTTCATCCAGCTTAAGGTTCTGTTTCGTAATTACCAGATTTTTCTCTTCCAGCCTGAGGGAAGAGATCTTTAGCTTTTGAAGAAAAAACACAACCAGGATCAGTCCGGCTGACAGCAGGACAACAATGCCTATTATACTGTATAAGAAGGCATTTCGCTTTTTCATCAGGTCTGTTGCCAGATTTGACTGAATCCTGAGATTTTCATTTTCCTTCTCCAGTTCTTTGGACTGGTGCCTGAATTCCATTTCCATTGCAGCTTTCGAAGTCGATTCATCTATCAGGCTGTCATTGTAAAGAAGATTCTTAAGGGCATACTGGTATGCAGCTTTGAAATCGCCCCTGGTCTCAGCTATACCCCTTTTAACCGTGTAACCGGTGGTTATATGTTCAAGGGCCGCGATTCTCAGGGCAATTTCCAGGGCAATATCCGTCATCGCATCGGCTGTATTATATTGTCCTGTCGCCAGATAAACCGAACCAAGACCCAGATAGCATCTTGCAAGCCCTTCCTGGTCCCCGAGTTTTTCCTTTTCAGGGATAGCTGTCCTGAATAATTCAATCGCCCTGGCATGCTCCTCCATCATAGAGTATATCTCGGCGAGGTGTATATGGCAATTTGATATGGCTCTGTCATCTCCCAGATCCAGTTTTATTGCCATCCCCTTCTCAACATATTCAATTCCCGTCTGCGGTTCTCCCATATCTGCATAATTGGTACCGATATTGATCAGGCAGTTGGAGGTTTGTACCCTGTCGTTTATTGTCTCGCAAACCTCCAGAGCACGGTCATACAGATTAAATGCTTTTTGAAAATTATGGCATTTGTTTTGAATAACACCCGAGTTGGAAAGACAAAGTGCAATTTCTTTCAGGCTCTCTTCCTTTTCAGAAATGCTGAGTGCCATCTCAAAGTAATCCAGGGCTCTTTCATAACTGCCCAGGTATACAAATACATTACCCATATTAATATATCCCTGAGCTATCTGCATGGGATCCTTCTCTTCATCAATATAACTTATTGATTCCTTATATACCGTAAGTGCCTCAACATATTCACCCCTGTTTTTATAGATGATACCCATATTGTTCAGGCAAATGCTAACCCCGGAAACCATATTGTTCCGCCTGTAGAAATCGAGAGCGGTTTCGTAATGATTCATGGCCTGGGTATAATCGGAAATGAACAGATAGACGTTCCCTTTTTCTTTAAGTGTATTATAATAATTTATATCATCATCCGACTCTGAGAAATTGGCAAGCGCCCTGTCAAAATCCATTATGGCAGCACTATAGTTGCCATGATAGGAATGCATCTCTCCCAGCAGGCCAAAATAGAGGCCCGTGTATTTCTTATCATCAATCAGGGAGGCTATCTCTTTCCCCGAATCAAGATACTCCATGGCAGTTATGGTATCAGTTACCTTGAATTCTGAGGCTATATCAAAGTATATGCGGCATCTGACAGAATTATGGATATTATCGTTCAGCCTGGTTAGCAGGCTGTCAATTTTGTATATATCCTGCCCCGGTACGGAAAAAGCAGATGAAATAATTATATTGAGAACGATTAAGCGGTTTTTCAACATATCCGTGATCAGTGAATGCGGGGTAAAATTACGAAATTTAAATGTGTAACATTATCTGAACGTTACACCAACCCCAACAGAATGCGTTGAATAGAGCGTATGTGTGAAGTCATAATGAAGTGTGAAAACTGAAAGCTTTATCCTGGCACCCATATTTATTCTCAAATTATGGAAATTTTTATACTTCAGGGCGATCGGATT
>CAZIAU010000214.1:0-5734 GCA_964536755.1 uncultured Bacteroides sp.
TAGGGCGCTGAATTCCGGGTATGCAGCATCTTCAGGCTAATGATCAGGGGTACGGAACCATCACCGGCTTCAGGGGATGTACCATCCCCGGCTTCAGGGGTAGCCCCATCCCCGGCTTCAGGGGTAGCCCCATCCACACTGATATACCTGAACCCGGTATAAAAGAATCTCGGCCTCCATGTTTCCGTTCCCCCTCCTTTCAGAACATAGAGGCAGTAGCAGGGACTCCCGGTCCCCTGCTGATCGGGCTCAAGGCCGGCTGTAACCAGTTCTGCGGGTATAAGTTTCACTGTATCGCCACGTTCACCCCTGACCTTAATCTCCATTATACCGGATGCGTTCTGTCCGAAGTCATACAGGTATTTATATCCTTTTCCTGTCTTTCTGACCGAGACAGGCTCGAGGACTTCTGAAACCCTGACAGGGTACGTGGTTTCAGCATCCAGGTCGGCATTTGGTTGTTCGGTCCTTACAGCATTTTTCCAGTTTTTCGTGTCAGTGCCCGGCCGGTTCCATCCCGGTATCTCCAGCATGGCATTGTAATCCTCACCCCCGTAAATACTGGAAAAAGTAACGGGGCCTCTCACCCCGTACCAGCTCTCATCGCTGGCGACAATCTCGCTTCCTCCATCTTCATAAAGCAGGTGCAGCAGCAGGATCATTTTTGGTTTGCCATAACAGGTAATGAGTTTTCTGTACCTGCTGTTCGGAATCGCATAAAAACCACCTCCCAGCATCATTCCCAGACAGTTTCTCCCTTTCCTTATACGGTCCGTAACATCATACGTATTGTAGAGATTTTTATTTTCGTACTGAGTCCACCCCGGTGCCAGGAAACTGGATGATACAATCTCTCCGTTTAAGCTGAATTCGTAATGACCCAGACCTGAAACGAATACCAGCGCCCTTTTAACCTTCTTTTCTGTTTCAAATTCTTTTCTCAGGAGAGGCAGACCATACTCACATACTTTTTTGTCTTTCCATTCACTCCTGTACGCAGGAAGGTGGATGCCGGGAACGATCTTCTGCTCATTACCCGGTTCATCCAGACCGATCCATATGGCCTCTTTCCACTCCTCCGCTGTTTCAAGTCCGGTAATGAAACTTCCCGGCTCCGACCAGTCGGATTCGTTCCCGAGATTGTCCCAGACTTTCACTTTCCAACGATAGTAAGTAGCCGGTTCAAGCCTTGAACCTGTATAAGTCACCAGGACACTCTGTCCGCCGGATCTCCTTCCTGAATCCCATATCAGTTCCTTACCCTCAGGCATAACCGCCTCAGCCGTAACTGTGTCAGGTATATCGGCGTCAGGTATATCGGCGTCAGGTATATCGGCGTCAGGTATATCGGCGTCAGGACTGTATAAAACAATCCGGTAGGCTGTCTGAAGCACATCTCTCTCTTCCGATTCCAGCTTCCAGCTGAACCTGATCCCCGATGTGCCCACACCTGTTGGATCCACCTTGTTGTTACAGAGGATTTCATACACCTGAATTCTGCTGCCTGCACAGCTGGTAAAAATAAGCTGGACCGTAATGATCCATACCGTAATTATTGATCTTGCCATTTACAGTTCCGGCTGATGATATCTACCTGACAAATTTCTCATATCTGACTTTCAGGGATTACCACTTTATCTGATACGGCTTATCATCGTAGATCACAGCGTAATTGTACCGGACCTCGGCATAATCGACCGGATTCAGGATCCTGATGACAACCCTGTGGTTTGCCCTGGGAAGCTGATAATTCCAGAATGGCGTGAACCTTCGCTTGTTTTCCTCGGTCGGAAGGAGCACCTTTTCGGTAAGGTTTCCGTCAATATATACTTCAGCTTCAAAAATATGATTCCTCTCGCCGTAGTCTTTTCCGTTCGGGGGAGCTGCCACGGCAAACCCTGTTCCTTCAAATTCAAAAGATATTTCATTGCCCTCCCTTACCGGAACAACCCGGCTCACAGGGTAGAGCCCCGGAAAAGATACCTCCAGGGGGACCGTCTCGGGCCGTTGCAGTTTTATCATTACCATATCATCACTAACACTGCCGCCATTTCTGACAATCATCGCTTCAGCGTGCCGGAGGGACATGGAGCAGGCTTTTGACAATGACATGGATGTCCCCATGAAAGGAAGGTTCTCCACTTTATCAATTCCCTGTGTCCAGTGAGCCGGAATGCTTTTGAATCCTTTGATCGCAGCCAGGACACCTCCTGCAGTCCCCGGGTTGCAATCGGCATCATCGCCGCAGCGGGCAGCTATCTCGTATGTTCTTGTAAAATCTCCGTTGCCATATAAGAGCCCGATCAATACCCAGGCAGAATTAATCTTTGCATCAATATTGAACGGCTCAAACACTCCAAGCGGGGAACCTGTGTCGATACCCCACTTGCGAATAGTCCTGAACCAGGTGGCTTTCCAATCGGCCGGGTCTTCCAGGTACCACCTGAGCACATCATTCATGCAACGGGAAAAGGTGCTTTCCTCAGGAATGACCTTAAGAGCCTCCCTGATGATCTCAACTATACTGGCCGCACTGTCTGCAACCAGGGCATGGGAATAGAGACTTGCCACAAATACACCCCCGTACCAGCCATCACCATAATTCATAATGTGACCAACCTTATCGCACAATTCAACTGCAGAATTTACCATTCCCGGGAACATAATCCCCGCGAAATCAGCTTCAATCTGGAAATCAATATCATCAGCACACGGATTGTTCAGCCAGTGTCCGGATGCTGGTGGCATCATCCCGTTCTGTATGTTATACCGGGCAGTCTGGTTGGCAAACCACAGCTTATAATCTTTCGTGGAGAATGCTTCTGCAAAATCGATTGCAGGTGCATCAACCCCCTTCTCGTCGATCACACTCATGAAGGAAAGGTCCATATAAATGTCGTCATAGGTCCCCGGCCTGTCCCTGTACTCGATGTACATGGATGAATCGTTCCATGGAATCTTCTGGTTGTCCCTTACAAATGTGGAATTGTAATTAAATTCAATCGGCAATCCGAATGTCACCCCGACAGTCTGGGCCACCCAGGCCCCCCTGATCTTATCCTTTAAAAGTTCTCTCGACATGGTTACCGTGTCGCCGTTTGTGACATTCACATCGGCCCGGGAGCATGCACCGGCAAACAGAGCCGCTGCGATTCCCGTCAATAAACAGGTTCTTGTTCTTTTCATTTTCTGCCCTCGCTTTTTTGAGTTGTTATAACCTTTTGAATGGTTGCTTTAAGTTCCCTGACCCTTTCAGGTTCGGCACCGAACAAATTGTTTTGCTCCGATTCATCGGCAGCAAGATTATAGAGCTGCATGTCGAACTTTGAAGGTCCTCCGGGATAATAGGTTTCCGGCCAGTGCCCGGGTTCAGCAGCTTCGATGTATTTCCATCCTTCACTGATTTCGATAAAAGCTCCGCTGGACCCTCCTGCCAGGGTCAGTGAACTGCGTGACTCAGGAGCGGACCGGTCAATCAGATTGTTGTAGAAACTGTAACTATCTTCACCCTCCCCATCCTTTAATGTATCACCAACCGCATCGGCAAATGTTGCCATCAGATCGGTCAGGCATATCTCATTAGTGCTTTTCGCTCCTGCTTCTGTTCTCCCGGGCCATCTTATGATCAGGGGTACCCTTAAACCGCCCTCCCACGAATCGGATTTGAATCCCAGCAGGCTTCCTGAAGAGCGGTGGCCGTATGTAAGCCAGCCGCTTTTCCATATGTTATTCCCATTCTCATTCACATATTCCGGTTTATAATCATCGAAATAATCCAGTATGTACTCTTCATATCCACCCTGTTCGTAAATATTTACCCAGTATGCCGGATCACCGGGTCTTGGCCCGTTATCGGAAGTGAACACCAGGATGGAATTCTCATAAGCGTCGTGTTCTTTTAATGCTTTTACAATTTCACTGACACTCCAGTCAAGTTCGACCACCAGGTCCCCCCTTAATCCGGCCTCACTGCTATCCTTTGTAAAAGTCGGCAGGCATGGCCTGTGGACAGCACTTGCAGGGAAATAGAGGAACAGGGGACGACCGTCAGTTTCACTGAAATGGTCATGAATTGCACTGACCGCCTTATTTGTCAGCATCTGATTAACGGTGCTGATATCCCAGTTTGGTGCTTTCAGTGCATTAAGGTAATGGTCATATGGTATCTGTGGTTCAGACGGAGCCTGTGTAACACTATCGTTCTCAATGTATACATAAGGCATCATGTTATTGGATCCCGCCATCCCGAAGAAATAATCGAACCCACGTTCTGTTGGCCCGTCCTTAACCGGTTGTGAGAAATCGATATAATCCTGGGTCTCTTCTGCCCAGGAATCAAATACCCATTCAGAAGCACCGGACGGGGCATCTTCTTTCAGCGTCCAGTTGAACCCTAGGTGCCATTTTCCAATGCAGACTGTATGGTACCCGTTTCTCTTCAACATGGCAGCCATGGTTATGCGGCCCTCTTCGATCAGGGGTGGTTCGAAGTATTTCAAAACGCCGAATTTCAACCTCGTCCTCCAGGAATATCTTCCTGTAAGGATACTGTATCTTGATGGTGAACACAATGATGATGATGCATATGCATTGGTAAACAGCATCCCTTCGGAGGCCAGTTGATCGATTGCCGGGGTCCTGATCCTGGTGGCCCCGTAGCAGCCCAGGTCCCCGTAGCCCAGATCGTCTGCAACAATAAGTATAATATTAGGAGACTCCTGGCCCTGTTCCTGCATGTTCCCTGTATTACAGGCTGGAATTCCAATACTCATCAAGAAGATTACCAGAGATATCAGAACCTGTAAGAATGAACGTATTGTCATATATTTTCTGCTTTTCATGATCGAAGGTTCATATGAAATTATTCAGTTTATCTTATTAGTCTTTTGTAATCTCTATTTTTCATTAGGGATGTTCTTTTATCACGCTGTATTCGTATGCCCCAATATCAGGGATCCCTTCCTGAGGTACGGGTGTGCCTGCAAAATCAACCGGGTACCCGAGGTCCGATCCACTGTTTCTTGCCGGGCTTGCATCAGTGATGGAAAAATCCACGGGGCGGATTCCCTCTCCGTAGTTCAGAAATTCGGGGTCTTTTAACAAAGCTCTTTCGCCCTGCCCTTCAGTTCCCATGATCAGGGATCCCGAGGGAGCAAAAAACAGATTTGATTCAATGATACTTCCGGGTATGACATTACCCCTCTTTCCCGAATTGAATATTACCACATCGTTCTCCACAACAATGATATTGTTCCTGATAAGGTTTTTCGATCCGGGCTCTGTAATGTTAAATACTCCCCACTCATTGGCATTGACCTTGCGCCTGATGATCGTATTGTTGTCAATCTTACAGTCAGCCCCCCTCCATAAGGCTATGAACTGCTGATAATCATCACTTATATTATGATGGATCCGAAATTTTGAATAGTCCGGGTTCTGACCGATATCACGCCAGGTAACTTCCAGAAAGCCCTGGCAATCCCGGGTGAAATTGTGATGGATGGAAATATGCGATTTATCATACCTTGCATCATCGATCTCGATGGCACCTCCGTCCGCCCCGCCGCCATAACCATCAGGCCCCCAGTTAATTTTTGGATCAGTTGCACTGTAATTAATGATTGTGTTGAAACTGACTTCCTGATGGTCAGCTCCCAGCCAGATACCTATGGGCCCCCAGTTCCATTCTTTGAGCACACGGTTGCAATCGTGGATAGAGTTGCTCCCAATCAGT
>CAZIAU010000215.1:0-5661 GCA_964536755.1 uncultured Bacteroides sp.
CACCGGGGATATGGATTTCAGCATCGATCCAGATGCGAACCTGAAAAATTCCTGGTATCCTTATCAGTTGAAAAGAACCGGGAGTCCAATTCTCAATCTTGATCACCGGGTGAGTGGAGTAGGAGGCACCCCTATTACTGTGAGGCATGCATACAGAACCTATCCCGATACATATCAGTACCAGATCACGATCCAACCTGTGGAACACAGCATCAACTAACCTGAACCAGCTATGAAGAAGTCCGGAGCATATCTGTTGTTGACTTTATTCCTGTTAGTTTCGCTGGCAGGAATCAGCCAGAATCCGGGACATGAAGTTAACATTGAGATCTATACAGATTCGGTCATCTCTGATGTTTCCAATCATCCCGTTGGGATCAACATGGATTACTTTACCGACGATGATAATTATCTGAAACCGGAAAGAAGAACTGCAGATGCCCTGAAGGCCATGGGAGTGAAATACCTCAGGTACCCGGGAGGGAACAAATCCGATTTCTACTTTTTCTCTGTGCCTTCCTATGAAAAATCAGTCCCAACTCTTGCCCGGACCGGGAAAGGTGCTGTGGGTGGCCGGCAAAGGATGCTCAGGAATTACTCCGAATTTGCAGTTGACGTCCTGGACTTTGATGAATTTATGGAGATATGCAGGGAAACCGGTGCAGAACCTGCCATATGTGTGGCAGCCGATGAGTACCTGGTGGATTACCCTGAAGGATGTACCTGGGCCACCCGTGAGGAATTGATCCGGCATGCCGTGGAATGGGTAAGGTATGCCAATATTGTTAAGGGATATAACATCAAATACTGGATGATTGGGAACGAGAGCTGGCATAAAGAGAATATAAATTCCACGGCTGAGATCTATGCAAGGGACGTGGTGGATTTTTCAGTAGCCATGAAGGAGGTGGATCCGACCATCAGCATTGTTCCCAACGGGAATTCCGTGGAATTCTGGGAAAAGGTAATAACCATTGCGGGCGATCATATAGACCACCTGTGTTTTAGTAATTATCCTGTATATGAATATAAGGCGGGCTTTGAAACTTACCGGGATACCCTCCAGAACCTGATGCATCCGGTAGAACGGGCACTGGAAGCCATTGATAAATATGCAACTGATGAGCAGAAATCCAGGTGGAGGATTATCATCGCGGAGTACGGACCTTTTGACTGGGGTAATTACTGGCCTAAAGTGAACAACATGGGAATGAACCTGGCCAATTTCGAGATGACCGGAGTACAATTGCTTGAACCGAAGCTGCTGTTTTCGTGCTTCTGGAATACAAGATGGATCACCAATGATTCGGTGAAGTATAGCGCATTCGATGCACTGGACAGGGATGGTAACTTCAATGCCATAGGGATGGGACTGATGATCTGGGGAAATTACCTGGGTAAGAAGATGGTCAGGACTACATCCACATTGCACCTGCGGACTTTCGCCAGTTATTCTCCGGAGGATGGAAATTTATATGTCTATATCCTTAACAAATCCCCCGACCCTCAGTCTGTTCACCTTAAGATTGATCATCCTGGAGAGGCCGGTATTCTGATTGCACGGGAATTGTTTGGCGAGGGGCCGGATGATGTGGATCCGGTCTGGCAGAAGTGCGAAAAGTGGGCAAATCCCACTGAGATAACAGTAAAAGGGACCAGTATCACCGTCGTTGAATATAAACTTTAACTATCACATTATATGTGTGTTCATTACAGGTTCATCTACTGGCTGACTATAATAATTATCAGCAGTGGGATCGTCCGTGGACAGCAGCAGTCCCGTTCTCTCATGAAAGGCATCGCATACAGGCAGCTGGAGCCGGAGGGAGAGGAGTGTTCTGACCTGCAGAATCTGAATGTTTCCTGGTACTATAACTGGACACCCAGTCCGAATTGCCCCTCGAACGGTGATGTTGAGTTTATTCCTATGATCTGGAGTCAGAAGTACCTTGAGGGGGATAACTGCGAGAAATTTCTCGAACCCCTGATAGGATCAGATTATGCTGCCCTGTTGGGATACAACGAACCCAACTGGCAGGGCCAGGCCGAGATGACCGTGGAGCAGGCACTGGAATACTGGCCCATGCTGGAAACAACGGGGTTAAGGCTGGGGAGCCCTTCAAGCACAGGCAGATCGGGACTTGACTGGAGCATTGAATTTATGAAGGGAGCTAAAAAGAATGGGTACAGGATTGATTTCCTGGCCCTTCACTGGTATGGAGATTGCTCGGATACTGAAGATCTGGATGCCTTTCTTGATTATTACGACGCCTTCAAGATGCCCATGTGGCTTACTGAGTGGTCCTGCTACAAACAGGATATGCCCACAAACACGGCTTTCCTGGAAAAGATCGTCCCGGTACTCGAAAGCTATGAACGGCTGGAGCGGTATGCCTGGTATTCCAACCGTACTACCCATGAAACATATTTAGGAGCTGCTCTTTTTGACAGTACCGGGAGCCCAACACCCACCGGGGAGATCTATATGAATCTACCGATGTTTCATGTCAGACAGTTTAAGCCGGATCAAATTCCGGACCTGGAATTGAAGATCATGGACTGGCATGAAGGTCCTGTTATTGGAAAAGGAGATCCCGGGACGGAGAATATAAAACATGGATTTGAAGGAGGCCGGGTAGTCAAACAGGATGACAGTTATCATCTCTTTACGTCTGAGCAGTCAGGGGACCCAAAATGGGTTAAGATGAAACTTGCACACTGGATAAGCAGGGATGGGGAGAAATGGGAAAGGGAATCAACGCTTATTGAATCCAGTGGTGATTATACAGGTGAAGATCAGCGTGCTTCATTGTGGTCTCCCATGCCTGTCTATAACAAGGAAGACTCTACCTGGTACATGACCTATGTGGCCTACAGATGTAAACCAAACACAAAGGATCAGTTCCTGAACAATTTTGATGGCAGGGTCTGGCAGTCCAGATCAGTAATCAAAGGCAAGGAAGGTATAGGAGGTCCTTATGAGGACATTGCTGTGATCCAGGAGCCGGGTCCACTGGCCGATGAATGGGAAGGATTGCAGGGATCTGATTCATTCTTTCCTTTCAAAGTAGGGAACAAATGGCTGGCATTCACGGGCTCGGCCAGGACCGAAAAACTGCCCATTCAGTTCTGGGGCAACGGGCTTGCGCTGGCTCCGTCATTGACCGGACCATGGATAAGGCTCAGCAGGAGGAGCCCTGTTGATTTTGGATCAGAGTTCTCCGAAAACCCGATAGTCACGGAGTTGTCAGATGGTACCCTGATTGCAGTGATGGACTCCCATGGTACCGGATTCGGCTATTCCATATCCACCAATGGTGTCGACTGGTCTGTAATGAAATATGTGGAAGTGACCGATAAACTGGTTCCCTGGTGGTCAGAATTCAGAACTCCCCTGGGTCTGATAGAGGAAGAGGATGGAACATATACCCTTTTCTTTACAGTAATGAAGGAATCAACAGATTACTGGGATCACATGGGTGAGGAGGGTTATTATCTGGATACCGGATTTGATAGTGTAGGGAAGCTGACCCTGCGGGTAGTAAGAAAAAATCATGATGGCAGATGAAAAAATGACCCGAGATGCTTAAAAAATATTATTTAGATTAACCTGTATAAAATAAGATGATAAAAATGAAATCGATTATTAAGATCTTCTTTCCAATATTGCTTCTGGGACTTGCCGGGTGTAAAGGCAAGCATACAGAGTATAAAATTCCGCCCATAACCAATTCTTTTCCATTTGAACTTCCCGGCCACATCAGGCAGGTCACTACATTTGGACAGAGGGCCGACTGGTCCCATGATGGAAAGAAAATCCTGTTTATTGAAAAGACTTTCGGGGATGTCTATGAGGTTGATGTTGAGACCCGGGAATTAAAGCCCCTGACACATCATTATTATCATGAGGGATATGTCAGGGCCCTTTACCTGAGTAATGGTGATATACTTTTATCCGGTGCCAGGAAATTCGATGCTGAAGATCCGGTTCCCAGCCGGAAACGGGATGCGGAATTATGGATTCTGGACAAAGATGGTAAGAGTGCCCCTCATCCTTTGGGTGAGATCTGTTATGAGGGACCTGCTGTATCGCGCAGGAACCTGAAAATTGCATGGTCCTGGCGGGGTGACAAACCGGATGCAATAGACTACATAGCTGAGATCGAATATCATGATGGGATCCCCGAGCTGGTCAATAAGAGGGTCATCCTTACCAAAGAAAAACTGCCGGGTATACTCGATATTGAGACACAGAATTTCAGGCCTCCGGAGGAGAAAGAACTACTGTTCAGTGCGTATGGCAACGATTACACGGCATGTGAGGTTATGGGAGTTGACATCGAATCGGGTGAAATTCATAATTATTCACTAATGCCGGATGAATATGATGAGCCGGAAGGAATTTTCCCGGATGGAAAATATATCCTGGTTGAATGCGACCGCCACAACAACAGCGGCACGGGACCGATCGATATTTATAAGTTAAAGCTGGATGGATCCGGGGAATCAGAGCGATTAACCTTTTTCGCAGATCATGAAGGTTATAAGTCATCAAACCCGGTAGTAAGTGATGATGGAAAATATATGGCTTTCCAGGTTGCCAGGGTGGGAGACTGGGCAGGAGTAGGGAGAGGTATTTTTATTTATGATCTGGATGCAGTGAAGAAATGAAAAGGTTATTGTTATCCCTTTAGATTTGAAGTTTCCGGTGCCGTTAGCTTGTTGATGAGGTTGTCGTAGTGCTCCCGGATCTCTCCTTTAAAATTATCATCATTCAGATGGGTTTTCATGAATGCATCGGGATCCTCCCTGTGTTCCTCCGGAAGTACCAGGCCCACAGGAAAAGCCTGGCAGAAAAGGCATTTACCGTCCAGCATATTTTCAATCTCATTAAATACAAGCCCGTGCCCGAATTTCTCGTTCTTTTTTTCGAAGGTGCTTCCGCAGCAGGTGACAAATACAAGTTTTTTGATCCTGCTCTTATATCTTTTCACAAAGCTTCGCAGTGGAGGAATGAATTTACCCATCCAGATGGGCCCGCAGAGGATCACCCTGTCATATGATGAGATGTCATTATTCAATGGTTTTATTCCAAGGTGAATATTCATCAGGAAAAGGAAGAACTGATTCAGGATCGGCCTGATCTCTTCCAGGTCACAGGAAAGAGAGGTTGATATTTTCCTGGCCAGGTACCTGTTGCTTCCCTTGTTTGAATAATATACGACGATGGTTTTCATCTTCAGTTACTTTTAAGTCAGTGGGACAATTTAACAATCGAATTCCAGCTTAGAATCCAACTACGTAACCCCAACCGGCATTTTTACCATGTTCCCACACCCGGCCGGGTTCCAGTGTGTTCTCTGTAAAAGCCGTCCCGTAGGCTGCGTCTATAAAGGGCAGCATCCAGGCATCATCGCCAATGGCAGCCCAGTTGCTGCCTCCTGTGTTATAATCCCTTCTCCATTCCGATTCCAGAAGTGTTACCGCCCGAAGAATGGCCCGGTCACCTGTTTCCCATATGGACAGATCCGGATCAATGCGTTCCAGGATACGGGCTCCCGATACGATCCCCTGTAATGCTTCCCAGTGGTAGGATGTGGAGGATGTTGGAGGCGGATTGCTGAACGATCCGTTGCGCCTCATATCGTCTGGAAGCTCCCC
>CAZIAU010000216.1:0-5619 GCA_964536755.1 uncultured Bacteroides sp.
ACCGCTTTCTGTGGCAATAAAGCCAAATCCTTTGACTTCATTATACCATTTCACTTTTCCTTTTTTCATGTCTGAAGTATGAATAATCATTGTTTTTTCTTTATCCTCTTGGTTTGGCCTCGTTGACGGTAATGTCTCTACTCTTGAGGAAAGACCCATTAAGTCCCGAAACAGCTTTTTTAGCTTCATCGTTATTCTCCATTTCGACAAAACCAAAACCTTTGCTCCTGCCATTGTATTTGTCCGTAATAATTTTCACGGAACTGACTGTCCCGTATTCTGAAAACAAGCTTTCGAGGTCGCTTTCATTTACCTTGTAATCAAGGTTTCCTACATAAATGTTCATTGTTTTAATAATTAATTAAATACTGATAACCTGCCTTATAATTTGGCAAAACGGTTACTTGAAAAAGATCGGATTTAATAAATTGTGCAGTGAAATACAATCCCGGGTCTCGGGGAGGCAAGTTATAGCGCAGTCTTTTAAATCATAATCGCAACAAAGGTACTACATTATTCTACAATCGGGCTAAATAATTGAAAATTCACATATTCTGCCCTGAATCCGGATCAGAAGTTAAAGTGCACATAATCTACATCATTGAAGGTACAGGCGCCATTGTGAACGAAAAAGGGGAGGAGCAACCCCTGAAGGCCGGCGACTTTGCCCTGGTGATGCCCGATGAAAAACATCAGTATCGCAATAAAGGGGATCAGCCCCTGAAACTGATCTGCGGGGTGCCGAAGGAGTTTGAATGAACAGCCTTTAATTACCTGCTGGTTAATTATCTACGGGGAAAGGTTCATGGATGGGCCATACAATGGGTTCCTCTTCGATCTTCTTCATAAGTACCTCAACCCCCTTCATAAGCTGGGCATCGTATCCCCTTGCCATTTCGGAAGGTTTGTTATCAATGATAATGTCTGGGATAACGCCTTTATTTTCGACGATCCACTTCCCGTTCTTATCGTAGATCCGGTAATCCGGTGCGGTCAGTCCCCCGCCATCGATCATGGATAGGAACATGGAAATGCCCACCAGTCCGCCCCAGGTCCTTGTCCCGATTACAGGTCCCATGTTGAAATACTGGAACTCGTTCGGGAATTCATCCCCGCCGGATCCGGCCTGCCGGTTAGTCAGGCAGACCATGTGTGCACTGACACCGTAAACCGGAGAGGTCTGGTCATGTGAATACCTGCGTGTCCAGTAAGAATGCGGGGCACGCAGGAACCTGCGGAAGAAAATATCGGGATCAAGCCCCCCGCCATTCGACCGGCCATCGATGATAAGCCCTTCCTTGCGTGACTGTGAATAGAATTGCCTGGGGAAGTTCACCGCAGAGCCCAAGTAGGTATCCGGAAAATGCAGATATCCGATCCTGCCGCCTGACACCTCATCCACTTTTCTCCGGTTCTCCTCGATCCAGCAGGAATATCTGAGTCCGTTTTCACTGCTCAGGGTAGTAACCTTGTATTTCATGGCATCATTACTATCCATGGTGCTGCTTACTTCTATTTCGATCTCTTTGCCCCCGAGATTCTGAAAGTAGGCATATACGTTCCTGTCTGTGGTGACCTGCTGCCCGTTCACGCTGATCAGGTAATCTCCCTCCTTTATATTCACACCGGGTTTTGCCAGTGGTGGTATGATCTCCCGGGACCAGTCAAAGTCCCTGTAGATCCTGGATATCTTATAACGGCCGGCATTTATGTCGGCCTCGTAATCCACCCCCAGCATACCGACCGAAACACTTTTAGCCCGGCGGCTGATGTCCCCTCCATAGACATAGGTATGGGAGGTATTCAGTTCACCGATCAGTTCACCGATGATGAACCGCATATCCTGCCTGCAGACGGCATGATCAACCAGCACCCCGTACTTTTCCTTCATGGCATCCCAGTCAAGTCCGTGCATATTAGGTTCGTAGTAAAAATCACGTTCCATGCGCCATGCTTCATTATAGATCTGTTTCCATTCCTCCATCGGTTCTAACCACATACTCAAATCGGAGAGGCCAAAAAGCTCGGATTTAAATTTGGGATCGGAAAGCTTAATGGATCCGACGCGTCCGGACTTCCTGTATATGATCCTGGATCCGTCCGCCGATAGTTTATAATCATTGATCTTGTCGATTACCGGCTTCTCTTTCATGTCCTTGAAAGAATAATAGTACAGGTCCATGTCGGGGGGCAGCCTGAACTCAAACCGGTTGAAATCCCCCTCATCCCTGTTCATATAAATGGCACCCGTATCCGTCAGCACCAGATTGCGGTAGTTGCCGGATGGCAGATTCAAAGCCTCCATCCTTTCCGGCAGTCCCTCAAATTCAATCCTTACCTGTTCGGTCTTTTCTGCTTGTCCGGTATGGATGGAAGGCACATCCTTTCGCAGGGCTGCACAGTATATGCCGGCTACATCCTTATACACCATTTCCCATTCGAAGTCGCAGAAAGTCGGACTGAACCGGCGGTTGGAAATGAAGAACAGGTAATTTCCATCGTTAGAGAAAACCGGGTTGAAATCGTTGTACCGGGTACTGACCTGTTTAATACTCTTATCTGCCAGGTTATAAATATAGATTTTATAGACCAGGTCTGAATCCATCTTGGTATAGGCTACGAAACGGCTGTCCGGGGACCAGTTAAAATCATAGATTGGCTTCAGGTCAAGCGATACATCGATATTCTCATACTCTGATTTGTCTACCCTGGTGATCTTTTTTGTCTCCAGGTCAAGTATGTAAAGTGTCAGCGTCTGGTCGGTGTAGGCCAGTTTCTTATTATCGGGTGACCACTTCAGGGTATGCCTGTATCCGTCTTTATGTGTGGTCATCCTTACGGCTTTCCTGTCCCCTTCACTATTGGCCACATAGATCTCATACTCCCCGCTTTCGTCAGAGAAATAAGCGATCTTCTTCCCGTCGGGTGACCAGACTGCACCCCTCTCATGTACTCCGGAACTCCTGGTAAGGTTGATCGTTGTACTGTCACGGAGGGTGACCGTAAAGATCTCTCCGCGTGCCACGAGGAGTGCTGTTTTTCCATCCGGTGAAGAGCCGATCTCCGTTAGATTCCCTGTTACATTCTTGAAATATGGTCTCAGTTCCGGGGCATCTGCCAGGATCTGCACATCTACTTTATGGGTCTGACCGTTCTCCAGGTCCAGCACCCTTAATGTGCCTCCCAGTTCATAGATGATTTTACTGCCGCCAATGCTGGGCCTCCTGACATCGTACCCGGTGTGGCTGGTGAGTTGCTCGATCTGTCCGTTGTCTGGATCCACTGAATAAATATTTAAAACACCATCCCTGTCGGAACTGAAATATATTTTATCGCCATACCACATTGGTATCCGGTCGGTGCCTTCAAAATTGGTCAGGTTTTTCTCTTCATCCGTTTCAAAATCGTAGAGATAGATTTCCTGGGCGGTTCCCCCCTTATATCTCTTCCAGGTGCGGAACTCACGGGAGGTCTTATTGAAAGCAAAGCGTTTGCCATCGGGGGAATAGGTTCCCTGTGAGGCCTCATGAAATATCAATTTTTCAAGTCCTGTGCCGTCAGGAGAGATCAGGTACAGCTGGTTCAGACGGGGAAAATTACCCCGGGACGACCTGAACAGGATCTTGTTTTTTTCAGGGTGCCATCCCAATACCTCATCATCGCCGGGATGCCAGGTGACCCTTGTAATGTCACCACCATAACGGTTCATCACATAGACGTCAGTGTTCCCGTCATATTCTGCCGTGAAGGCGATCATGGTGCCATCGTTGGAAAAT
This sequence comes from uncultured Bacteroides sp., assembly GCA_964536755.1. Classification (GTDB taxonomy): domain Bacteria; phylum Bacteroidota; class Bacteroidia; order Bacteroidales. Next base: position 3,777 of record CAZIAU010000216.1, read on the forward strand.
TTCGGGAATCTTTCCTGCCCGTCGTTTATGGTAAGACGTGTGGCTATTCCACCCTCAGAAGGAACTGACCATATGTCTTCTCCATGGACAAATACGATAAGGTCCTCATGAATGTCAGGGAAACGCATCAGGGGTCCTTGTGCATGCAAGGTTCCTGTCAGCAACGTCAAGGTAAGTGAAGCAACGAAAAATGTCCGGCGGGATCTACGATTTGTCATAGTCATTTTATTTTGTTTTAGCCAATGTCACTATTTCTCACAATGAAGTTATATGAATGAATTCTTATTTGCACAAAACAGGTGTTATGTTTGACAGCAGCAACTATTTCGAGCACCTGAACAAGGCAGATGATCTGGTCTGGCATGCGTAAATGGTTGCGGGCAATGTTGCCGTACCGGTGAAATCAATGCTGCAATCCTTGAATTTTTACAGCCAGCGTATGAGTTGTATCTGAAAGATTAACAGGATTATTACCCGGATGGACAATATTTTTTCATTTAAAGCCTGTGACTTTTCCGGGATTGACTGTCTAAATGATGAGTAAATAATAGTGGATACCAGACCCTGATGAAATCAGGAAATTAGCACAGTTAAACCGTATTAAAACAGGTAGTATATGTTTACCATACGAAAAACAGGAGAGGGCTACTATTTAGCCACCATGGGTACCAGCCAAAGTGTGCTTAAACACATGGACTGTGCCCGTCTGAAACATGCACTGAAAGAGGTGATCAGATCCCATCGGGAGATATCCATCGACATCAAAGGGATAAAAGGCATAGAGCATGAAGGTTACAGAATCCTTGAGGATATGTTACGGAATGCAGAAAAGAAGCAATGCAGGATCCGGTTCATTAACGTGGATCCACAGGTATCACCAGCTATTAAAAAGCTTTTTGAAAAGAAGCCTCAGCTTCAGGATGAATTCGAACAGGTATGATCACGTTTGTCATAGCCGGTTTGATAATCGGCTTATTTTATCTGCTCTGGAGAAATGAGCTGCAAGCAAAATCACCTGACCAAAAGAGTTCTTCCGGGAATGTCCCCTTATGGTTGCTTTTGGGAATCCTGTCAGTGATTGCCCTGCTCTCACCTAAAATAAGAGATAAAATCAAAGATCTCAGGCAAAAGCATCGGTTGTAAACCGGTCCCCTGGTATTTGAAAAACCTAACCTGTTCCGCGACCTACCCAAACTCAGGTCCGGCTATCAGATATTGATTACCGGTTATTCCTGGGAAGGTATTCTCCTTTCTATACATCCTTACAAAATAGCGTTGAGTTGAAAATCCCAAACTCTTTAACCAATCAATAAGATCCTTTTTATCCTCCAGGATGTCTACTACCACAGGATCCCCTTCAATGCCTTTCAGGGATCTCGTGATCAGTCTTTTGGCCTCCTGTGTAGTGGAGGCCAGTACAGGACCGATCTGGTGAAAATGGGTTCCTTTTCTTCCAAGTGCAAGTCCACTGACATTTGTTCCCTGCCGGGTCAGCCAGACATTCTCAGGATCATTCTCAACCAGATGGTGAATTAGTTCTCGCCGGTTAGCTCCAAATACCAGACTGTCGTATTCGACTGTTTCACCGATGTTGTTTGGCCCGACCTGTTCAAGAAAGCTTTCGCGCTCGGAATTAATTGATTTTACTGAGGCTGATGAGCAGGTCATCCGGTAGATTAAGTACTCATCAATAAAGCCAAACTTTTTATAGATCTGTTCTCCTGCAGGAGTGGCATCCAGTTTTAGCGACAGGTCAGGATTAAGCTTCTCAAAAAGCGTGGAAAGCAGTTTATTACCCACTCCCCGACCGCGAAAGTCCCTGTTAACGAGAACCATACCAATC
>CAZIAU010000217.1:0-5611 GCA_964536755.1 uncultured Bacteroides sp.
CGGGCACCGCTTTCCGGGTTCATCCTCCACATGCTCCCATATAAGTGCCGTCGATTCCGGTTTTGAGTCGATATTCAGAAAAAGGAGCGGTTTGGACGGATTGATTGTGATTTTTTCAAGGAACGGATCATCCCCATACTGCCTGACACTGTCCACACGAACAAACCAGGCATTCTCCGCATCGATGATCCGGAGTTTTCCATCCCCCCTCTGAAGAGACGGGTGGCAAAAGGCCATGTCGTCTGCCACAGGATGGAAAGTACAGAACCTGGGGATGGTTATAAGCCTCTCCTCAGCTGTCAGGGTATTCCTGCCCAGCATCACGCGGCCATCGGGCTCCCTGACTATATGCTGATGCATTTCACTCTTGCCTCCCCCGCTTGCCCCTTCGTGCAGGAATGTGGTGAGATTGTCATAGGGACTCACCGACTGAACCACCGAACAGTGTACCGTAACCCATTTCTCTTTTTCCCCCTTATCCAGCAATACCCCATAAAGCCCCTTCTTGGCACTGGGTCCGGGATAAAGATTATAGGCATATACCTCATGGACACCGGGGGTACGTTTATGGACGACCACCTGCTTGCCATTGAAATGGGTATGTCTGAAGACCGGTGCCACAAAGATCACTGAATTCACACTCGACTCATGCTTAAGCTCTTCCAGTGAAACGATCTGCTGCAGCATGGAGAGACCCATAGCAAAAAAAACTGCATTTGCAGGAACAATGGCAATTCCAAGAGAACCAATGCCTAACCTGCCGGCGAAATAGAAGAACGCAGCCAGTTCCTGGTTCTTCATCCAGGCACGAGTTTCTTCCTGCAGACCGGCAAATTCGTAGCCGTACTTATCTCTGAAAAGGGGCTTATCCGTCGGTTCATCATCGGCAATGGTCATGGTTCCGGGGTCCCTCCGGCGCATATAGGCCTCGGGATAGTTGGCAGAGATACCATTCCTTACCCGCTGAAGGACGGCTTCAAGCACCTCTCCTTTTCCGGGCACATCATAGGTAACCCTGAATTCAACATTTTTCTTTCCGTTGGTTGCCGCCTCTGCCAGTTCAGAGGTTGTATTGAAAATCCTGAGCCCCCGGCACTCCCTTAGCAATGCCAGTACATGATCCGGCAGTGATATTTCTTTCTCTTTCAGCACTTTAAACAGATCATTCATAAGCAGTATCATTTTGTTATGCTAATATGTCATTTTTAGGTAAATGCATTCCTCGCCTTTATCCTTAGAACAACATCAGTGGATCATTGTTTGCATCCGCTCCAGGTTTTTCTAGTATACAGGAGTGTTTACATCGTTCTGTTTCATCCCCAGTTCATTTAAGAAAAAAGTTATCCCGTTTGTCACGCTTATTCTGCTCTTATAGCATCAGCCGGATTGGCTGTTGCTGCCCGGAACGAGTGATAACTTACTGCTAACATGGCAAGTACAAGGACAAAAAGCGTTACAGCCAACAGCAGCAGGAAGTACACTCCCGCCTGCATATTGATATGGAAAGCAAATTTCTGAAGCCAGGCTTTAACTCCGAAATATGCGGGCAGCGAGATGAGTGCCGATATCCCGAGCAATACAAGTGTCTCCCTGGACAGCAGCCTCATAACCACCTGCACCGATGCTCCCATGATTTTTCTGATCCCTATCTCTCTTGTTCGATGGGCAGTAGTAAAGGAGATCAGGCCGAGCAACCCCAGGCATGTGATGAAAATGGATAACAGGGAAAAGATCATCAGCAGTTGCCCGGTATTTCTCTCCACATCAAATAACTTTCCGAACTCTTCATCCATCCAGGTGTATTCAAAGGGATATTCTATGGAGAATTCATCCCATTTGCCCTTGATAAAATCGATGGTTGCCTGCCTTTCACCCTCACCCATCCTGATAATCAGTTTTCCTTCCCAGTTACCTGGCATGAAATGAATGGCCATGGGTTTGATCTCATTGTGCATGGACTCAAAATGAAAATCTTTAACAACTCCGATAATGGGATGAAATTCATCCTCGTTACCCGATATACTTGGCTCCACAAACCTTGTATTCAAAGGATCCTTGATACCCAGCATCTTCAATGCGGCCTCATTTACCACTACCCCGGAGGAATCAGAGGGCATATCCCTTGAAAAGAACCTGCCTTCCACTACTTCAAGGTCAAGTGCCCTGTCGAAATCATAACTGGTATAGTAGGTGGCGAGTGTGAGCACTTCGCTGCGATCATGACCCTCAAGCCAGTGGGCATTTCCCCAGTAACCTCCTGATGGGATATGGGTTGAATTGGCTGCACTTACAATGTTGGAATGCATTGTAATCTCCTCCTTGAATGCATCGATCTTCTGGCGGAGCACATCTGAACGATGGACCACCAGTACATTGTCCTTTCTAAAACCGGGTTCTTTTCTCTGCATAAAATCCAGCTGCCTTTTAACCACGGTGGTTCCCAGAATTATCACAATCGTAACAGTAAACTGAAGAACTATTAGCAGACGTCTTAGGAGACTCTTTCGATTACCCAGTTTCATATCTGAACTGAGGACCTCGGTAGGTTTAAATGAAGCCAGTATAAAGGCCGGATAACTGCCGGACATAATACCGATCAGAACGGCAAAAAGGATCAGGAGCGGAACAATCCAGGTTCTGCTGAAAATATTGAAATCCAGGTTCAGTTTAATCAGATTGTTATATTCTGGTAAAAGAAGATAGACTATACCAACTGCCGCAACCAGTGAGATCAGGCTCAGAATAACCGATTCTGTGAGGAACTGGCTGACGAGTTGCCTTCGATTTGACCCAACCACTTTTCTCAACCCAACTTCCCGGGAACGGCCTGAGGATTGGGCCGTTGAAAGGTTCATGAAGTTGATTCCCGCGATGACCAGTATCAGTATGGCAATCACAAGGAAAAGATATACATAGAGCGAATTCCCCGTAGTCCCCAGTTCAAACCGGAGATCCGATTTCAGATGGATATCGGTGAGCTTCATAATCCTGTAGCCATATGCGTTACCTGATTCTTCAAACTGGTCGAGATCTATTCCCAGGACGGTTGAAACTACCGGGCCCACATATTTTGTCACCAGATCGTTCAAACGTGACTCAAATTCATCAGCATCGGTCCCTTCAGCCAGGACAATGTAAGTATGGTAATTCTGATTTACCCAGTTAATCGGGTGATCTCGTTGCGGATAGGTACTGAGTGAACCCAGCATTTTACATTGTAATTGTGAGTTTTCAGGAAAATCCTGCATTATCCCGGTAACCACCGACAGATTTGTATCCTGCTCTATTTTTAATGTCCTCCCCATGGGATCACTGTCGCCAAAATATTTCCTGGCATACTCTTCGGTAAGAACAATACTCCGGGGATCTTTCAGGCAGGTTCTGGGATTGCCCCTGATCAGCCTGAAACTGAACACCTCGAAGAAGGTCGAATCAGCAAAAATGAACTCATTCTCCGTTTCAAGGAACTTCCGGTCACCCTGCTGAACCAACCAGCCCCCCATCTGACGGAGCCTTACCACGTTTTCAACTTCAGGATAGTCATTCAGAAGCGCTTCGGCCATTGGTCCGGCAGTGTTTGCATCATGCATCTCGCCGGTTGGCATTTTCCCCGAAATCCAGACCTTGTAAATCCTGTCCGCTTTTTCATGGAACCGGTCAAAGGTTAGCTCATTGATCACATAGAGAAATATGAATATGCTGGTAGCCAATCCGATGGCCAGTCCGAAGATATTAATGGCTGCAAATCCCCTGTTTCGCCACAAATTCCTCAGTGCAACTATAATGTAGTTTCTGATCATGTTTGGGTTATATTAATTTCGTTGTGGGAAACTGAGTTTCCGTATCTCTCTCCAGGCATTGTCATCATAAGGAGGCGGAGTTAATTCTGCCGGATCTTTTTGAACCAGTGATAATGCTTCCACAGAGCACCAGCTGATACACAGGCCACAACCGTAACAGTGGTTCCTGTCCACCTCGCATATACCGTCCACCATGGCCATGGCATTGAACTGACACCTGTCGATACATGCTTCACATCCGGTGCACTGATCCTCATCCACTTCGGCATAAAAATCGGATCTGGCAATGGAATTCTCTGAACCGTATTCTACCATTCCCCTGAGTACACCGCATGAACAGGTACAACAATTGCATATATAAAAAACGTCCGTCTGGGCATTATTGATGGAGTGAACCAGCCCCTCCTCGTCCGCTTTAGACAGTATATCAAGCGACTCATCCCGGGTGATCTATAGTATATCATCAAACCGGTCAAAAGCTCAGGGTCGCAGCGCCCAGCTTGATGAGCTCATGAATGGCGGGGCACAGCCTTCTCCTATCAATTTCTTCTGGACCCTGCAGATGCAATCGAGCACTCCCCACGACCGGGCCTGATCCAGGTAGGTGGTAGCTTTCTCGTAAGGCATTACGTCGATATCGACAGGTATGGACTTCTCAAGAGGAATTATACGATGTACGGATGGTTTTGCCAGCATTATCTCATGAAAACTTTCCCTGTAATACTGTTCAAACAACTCGGCAAATTCCTTATCGATCTTTGCATTCTGCCTTTCGTAGATCCCAACCACAAATGGGATCAGGTGAAATATTATTCCCCTATTATCATCCCGTTTTAAATCGATGAGTCCCCGTTTCACCATGCTGATCAAACCTGGTTTGATCTCCTTTTCATCCATATTGCTTTTCATGGCGATCTCCTTTATGGATTGGGGTTCCATGGACAGGTGTGTGGCCAGCATGGCATCCTCCTGCGTAAACAGCTTTGCCAGTAATTTCAGTTCAACCCCGCTTTTGGTCCGGGGAAATCCGTTTGGAATACGGTTCAGTTCATCGGCCAGTCTGGCATATACGTCATTCATAATTCAATTATTTTGTGCTACTCATATCGCAAAGAATGAACAGGATTAGTGGATGCTGCGCGGTAAACACGGAGTAATACGGTAACGGCAGCAATAAAAAATGCAAGCAGGGTACTGACAATAAATACCATTGGTTCAGGACTAATACGAGCCGGGTAGTTCTGGAGCCAGTCCTTCATGAAGAAATATCCCAGGGGCCACGCAACCAGTGTTGCAAAAACGATCAACCATGCAAATTCCCTGGAAAGAGTTATCAGAACACTAGTAATGGATGCTCCCATGGCTTTTCTGATCCCAATCTCTTTGGTTCTCTGGGCGGCGGAAAATGAAGCCAGCCCCAGCAATCCCAACGACGCAATAAAAATGGCAAGAATTGAGAATATGCTGAATACAATGGAAGTCTTCTCATCATTGCTGTAAAGTTCAGTCAGGTCGTCCTCCAGGAATGTCATCTGGACCGGTTGTTGTTCCATAAACGATGTCCAGGTATTCTCAATGTAGGTAAGTGTTCTTCCGGTCTGATCCCCTTTTATCCGGACCGTGAGCAGGTAGGGGGTAAAACTGGGAAACCTGATTATCAGTGGCCTGATCTCCTGGTGCAGGGATTGGAAATTAAAGTCCCTGACCACACCTATGATGCTGCTTGGTTCCCTTGCATCATCCCCGAAAGTTGTTATCAATCTTTTATTCAAAGGGTTTTTAAATCCAAATGCCCTTACCGCTGCCTCATT
>CAZIAU010000218.1:0-852 GCA_964536755.1 uncultured Bacteroides sp.
TCTATGGCTCCGGCAAACTTCTCAGATTCTGTTTTGCTGCCCACCAGCACAGGTATAGCCAGGAATTTCTCTGCGAATTCAGCATAAACCCCTACCATCTTTAAAGTTTCATTTTCTGCCTCACTTCTGGTGGCATGGGCCGTATGTCCTTCCTGCCATAGGAATTCTGAGGTCCGAAGGAATAACCTTGTACGCATTTCCCATCTTACTACGTTGGCCCACTGGTTGATAAGAATGGGCAGATCCCGGTATGACTGAATCCAGTTCTTATATGAATTCCAGATGATGGTTTCTGATGTGGGACGAATAATCAATTCTTCCTCCAGCTTCGCATCAGGATCTACCATAATGCCACCGTTCTTCTCGTCGGTTTTTAACCTGTAGTGGGTTACCACGGCACACTCTTTTGCAAAGCCTTCCACATGGTCCGCTTCCCTGCTGAAAAAGGATTTCGGTATAAACAGTGGGAAATAGGCATTTTCGTGACCTGTGGCCTTGAACATACGGTCAAGTTCATCCTTCATCTTTTCCCATATGGCATATCCGTAGGGTTTAATAACCATACAGCCCCTTACGGCCGAATTCTCTGCCAGACCCGATTTCAGTACCAGGTCGTTGTACCACTGGGCATAGTTCTCTTCTTTACTGGTTAATACTTTAGCCATTTGATTTGTATTAAAATTTGATCCTACAGGTGTACTCGCCCCGCAGCTTAAATTACGAGGTACAAAGAAAGGAAAAAATGGTGAGGTGTTGAATAGCTAGAGCCTTAAACCAATCACCAGCACATCATCAATCTGGCTGAGGTCGCCTTTCCATTCATCAAAGATCAGGCTGAGTATTCGCTCCTGC
>CAZIAU010000218.1:862-5604 GCA_964536755.1 uncultured Bacteroides sp.
CTCCTCCATGGGCCGTTCATGCACCTCCAGGAGGAGATCCTTAAAAGGTCTGTATTTAAACTTTTTGCCCTGTGGTCCGCCAAACTGGTCAGGGAAACCGTCAGTAAACATATATACCCTGTCCCCATGCTTCATATCTATTGTAAACCTTGTGAAATCAGACATTTTTTCGTAGAAAGCCACAGGCATATTATTTCCTTTGTATTCGAGCATTTCGCCATTACGAATTATATAAATAGGATTATTAGCACCTGAGAATTCCAGCTGGTGTGTCTTTGTGTCATAAATTAACAGGGCCATGTCAATGCCGTCCTTCTGCTCTCCGATCTTACCTTCCTGCTTAAGTGTCCGGGCAATACTGAGTCTCAACTGATTAAGAATCTCTTCCGTATGCAGGATCTTTTTTTCATTTACTATTTCATGCAGCATGGTGATCCCCAGCATACTCATTAGCGATCCCGGCACTCCGTGACCTGTGCAATCGGCAGCCGTAAGGATTATCCGTTGCTCACTCTGGGAGATCCAGTAGAAGTCACCGCTTACAATATCCCTGGGCTTGAAGAAGATAAAGTGTTCACCAAAGAGAGAATCGAAAACCTCGTGCCTTGGTAATACAGTACTCTGTATTTTTTTGGCGTAATCAAAACTGTATTTGATCTCTTTATTCTGTTTTTCGATATGTTCCTTTTGTGCCTGGATCTCAAATGTACGCTCCTGCACCTTATCTTCCAGTTCCCGGTTTACTTTGTCCTTCAAAGCGGCATTCTCCCTGAGCTGGTCAATAATTCTGCGCTGGGCAACCTCTTTACTTTTCTTCAGGAGGTTAATCCTCTCACTTAGTCCCATCGAAAAGGTCAGGATCTGGAGGGTAACACCCAGTTCAAGGCTGTGTTTTCCAAGTGAGTATTCCTTAAGTGCATAATTTACTGCAATTCCAAGGATCAGGAAGAGATTGGCGAACAGGAAATATCTCGCCGGCTGAAAACTCTCCCGGGTGAGGATCATAGCAGGAACTATGGCAAGGAAGAGAGATCCAATAGCTGAGGTGATATTTATAGCCAATCCTCCCAGCTGGATATATACCGGCACATTTATCCCAACTCCCTGGAGAAGAACAACCGTGAAGCTCAGGATGAGACCACCCACAGTAAACCAGACCGCAAGCAGCAGAATAGTATCCCAGGACTGGAGTGTATTCCTTGTATCCAGGTATGATCTTCCGAAGAGGAGAAAGGAGAGGAGGAAGATTTCAAGCAGGAAAAAATTGAGGGGTGCTGAGGTAAACCTGGGAGTTAGTTCATAGATGTATCCTTCCTTGTTAATAAAGAAAAGCAGGAATGCAAGTATGTAGAATATGTAGTAGAGATAGCTTCTTTCCCTGCCTTTTACATACAGGGGGATATGATAGAGGATCATGATCATCATGATTCCAACGAATATTCCAAACACAAGCCGTTTGGATCTGTCCTTGCGGATCACACTTTCGTGGGTTGATACATTAAATGTGAGATCAGAGAGGACCGATTCATCGGACAGGGAAACCCGGAGATAAAGTGTATCTGATTCCCCTGGAGGGATAAAAATCCGCAGGTCATCCGATCCGCTGATGTTTACATCCTTACTCCTTGGTGGGATGACATCTCCCGATTTCCTTACCGTAACCATTCCGTTGTTGAATTTCTGGAACAACCTGAATTCACTGAATTCTGAAAAGAGGTTGGGCTGCAGGTGAAAAGAAAACTGCCTGGTTGATCTGTTAACAAAGTAGAACCGGAACCATATACAGCTTCCGGACCTGGAGTTCACCAGTGCCGGATCCGGATCACTGAAGTCCACCTGCCTGAACCGGTAATCCATCATACCGGAAAAAAAATCTGAAGGTTGCGCGGTACATCCCGGGTCATCCAGATAATACAACTGAAGATCTGAGATGGAAACCTGTTGGATAAAATCGGATAGAATTACATGTTTTTGCGCAACCAGAGACTGACCCAGAATTAAAAGTATGATAATAGGCTTAATGCGCATCCCATGTTCCATTCTGCATGTAAATATATTAAAGATTCTTTTAAAGATGAGAAATTGGGAGTCGCTATGATTTAAGTGTATATTTGTATAAAGCTCACGAAAACGAATGATTTCCGGCCCGCCAATAAGAAGAACCCTGATCCTGTTCGCTGCTGTCCTGCTTACTTCCTGTTCCGGGAATGTAATTCAAACGACCATATTCACAGACGGGTTCCAGGAACTTGACAGGGGCACAAGGCCTCTTGAAAGCACAGGAGATCCGGCCATATATTTTCATTCCGGACGCGGGAGTATAGGGCATTGGGAAGTTGCTTCAACACTGAGGCAGGAAGGATTTAACGACTCCTGGGAGATCGTAGATGTGGACGGAACCAAATCATTGCTCCAGACCTTTACTAATCTGAACCCCAACAGTGAACCACTCAGTCTTGTTACACATCCCATGATTGTTGCCGGAGACTCGCTGTGGAAAGATTATACTATTGATGTGGAGTTCACGCCCCAGGCCATTTATGATAAATGCGGAGTTGTATTTAAATACAGGAATCCTACGGATTTTTATTTTTTTGGAATTGAGGGGAACACTGTAACCCTGAAGCTTGTCAGGCCGTCGGTAACGCCCTTAAGACCTTTTGAAAGAATACTTGATTACAGACCTCTGGTATGGACACCGGGTGACCGGTTTCATGCAGTAGTCAATATCAGGAGGGATAAGATAACTACCATTTTGAATGATTCCATCAGGCTTGTTGCAGAGAAGCAACCACAAATGCCGGGCAGAATAGGTTTGCTTTCGGATATTCCGGTGAGGTTTCACACTGTGGAGGTCAAGCTTTTGAAGGGTGAACAGAGAAAGCTGAATCGCCGAAAAAGACAAATTACAAGGAAAGTAGAGCTTCAATTGAAAAATCATCCTCATATGGTCCGTTGGAAATCCTTTGTTACAAGTGAATTTGGTACCAACCAGAACATCAGGCTGGGTGATCTTACCGGTGACGGAAATAAGGAGATCCTGTTTGTACGACCAGGGATAAACAAAAGTCCGTCTATCGCTTACCTTTGTGCAATGAATCTGGATGGCGAGCTTTTGTGGGAGTATGGAAACAGGGATGCAACCGATCTGAACAGACTTGAAGAGCTACCGGTCCAGATACATGATCTTGACGGAGATGGACATCGCGAGGTAATATTTATTTCCGGGAACCGAATATATCTCCTTGATGGGAAGAATGGTGAGCTGGTAAAAAGCCTGAGACTTTCTGAATCCTGGAATATACAATCTTTGATCTTCGGAGATCTTCTGGGTACCGGGAGGGATAACTGCATAATTCTTTCAGATCGCACCGGTCATATCCTGGTTATGAATGAACGACTTGAAAAGTTATGGGAGAAGGAAGTGGAAGATGGTTCACAACCAATGGTATATGATATAACAGGAGATGGGTTGGACGAGGTATTAATGGGGTATTCGGTATTTGACCCTTCCGGGAACCTGATATTCGATGTGGGAGAATTTATTGGTGACAGATGTAACGGAATGTTGGTGCACGAGATAATGATCGGAGAGCGGCTTATTCCCTGTTTGCTTTATGCGGCCGGAGATTGGGGATTGATGTATTGTGATTTTGAAGGTAATCTGTTAAAACAGAAAATTATAGGGCATGTCAGATATATAAGCCTGGCTGATTTCAATGTTGAAAAACCCGGACTGGAGATAATTACATCCAATGGATGGGGCAGTGACGGATTGGCCCATACGGTGGATGCCAACGGTATTGTAAGTGGCAGTTTCATGCTTTCATCGGGCGTGAGCCGGTGCATTCCTGTGAACTGGAAGGGTGATGGTGAAGAGTTTTTTATTTCGTCCGCCGACTCGATAAATGGTGGCATGATGGATAGTCAGGGACAACTATCGGTTGTTTTCCCTTCCGACGGTCACCCGGTTACATGTTACATGGTACAGGATCTTACCGGGGATGCACGCGACGAGGTACTGGTCTGGGACAGGCAGGAACTATGGATCTATACCCAGGATGATAATCCACGTATGGGCAATACCTATGCCCCTCACCGCACTCCTTCTCACAGCTATTCCACCCACAGGATGAACCTCTCGGTCCCTGGCTGGTAGTGCAAGTTGATTACTTTGTATCCCCGGAACTGGTGTGTTAACGAATATTTATTATATTGCACTGCATCGAGTGATCTGCAAACCTGTTTTGGCACGAACTTTGTTTCTATACAGATAAAACAAAACAGATGCAAAAAATACCGGGAGGATATGTCATGAAAACTTTACCACTTGCCTTCATAGGCGCAGCCATAGTTCTTGCATCCTGCAGCTCATCAAGATATGCTGCTTCTGCAGAATATGATGATGTTTATTATAATCCGGGCCAGCCGGCAAGACAGACTGCCGTGGTCACGGAGCAATCTGTAGTCACTCCTCAGACGGCGATGAATGCACAGCCAATTCAGGAGGAGCCTGTTTATACAGAAACCCAGTCAGGTGCAAATGAAAATCTGAGCGATTATGAGTTGTACAGGCTTAAGAAGGAAGCTGAAATGCTGGGAGAAACCTATGAGCCACAGGGATCTGAGGCACTTTATGCCAATCAGTACCAGGAATACGACTCTATAAACCAGGTTAGCCAATACGGTCAGGAGAGCGCTCCGGTGGTGATCAATAATTATTATAACAATCCAAATGACTA
>CAZIAU010000219.1:0-1623 GCA_964536755.1 uncultured Bacteroides sp.
TGAGGTTACGGGTAGTCCGGTTGATCACAACGAGATCAAATACCAGGTTATCGCTATGGTGTCCATCATAGCCAAGTTCGACGAATATACTGTCGTTATCCAGGGTTATGTATTCACGGCCCATTTCATAATGTCCCCTGGGTGCTTCCGGGATAAGGTGCGTCATCACCGTTACCGGGGCACATGAGGTCATTACAAGGACAATGATTATAAGACCAAATGATTTTTTCATATTGCAGGGTTGTATAATATTATAATTCACACAAAAACCCTGCCGAAAACCATTACCCTACAAGGGCACGGTAATCATCTGACGATAGAAGATCATCCACCTGTGCAGGATCAGACATTTTAACCCTGATCATCCAGCCATCACTGAAGGGATGGGAATTCACCAGTTCGGGAGAATCCTCCAGCGCCTTATTAAATTCTAACACTTCGCCATCCACAGGCATATAAAGATCTGAAACAGTTTTTACAGCTTCAATAGTGCCAAAGGTCTCGCCCCTGGCAAGGGTTTCCCCTACCGATTCCACTTCAATAAAAACAATATCACCCAGTTCACTCTGGGCAAAATCAGTTACACCAATCACTACGACATCGCCTTCCACGCGGCTCCATTCGTGTTCTTTGGTATACTTCAGATCATCGGGTACGGTCATAGTATAATTTTTATACTCACTGAGTGAGTGTGAAAAATTGTTAGTTCTAACTAATATTAACTTTTCTTCCAGTCCAAAAATAACATTTTTGAATTGAATTCCTACTATAGTGTAAATGTCAAACTGAACCCCACATTATAGTTTGCATTGGGGTAACTGTTGGATATATAAGGTGTGGTAAGGCGCTGGTCATAGAAGGCCCTGACTGTAAATTTATCACTTAACATATAATCCACAGAAGCCTTCACACTGATGATTTTCTGTCCGGCTGTAATTTCACTCCCCGAGAGATCCTCCAGCTTTCGGATCACGGTCCGGTTGTTTCTCAGTGAGAAATCGACCCGCACGTTCAGATCACTGTTAAATTCCTTCTGGTTAATGATCAGGGGTACCTGGTTAAAACGGTAACCTGCGCCCACAACAACCTCTCCGCTGTTAACCTCGTTCACCTGGGTATTGGCCATATTCAAAGCTACAGTCCGGGACCGTTTATATTCGAACCTGGTGGTAAGGCTGTTTTTCCAGTCCATATTAAGATCGAACAGGGGACTGAAATTCTCATTGATACTGATAGTATTTATGTTTTGTTCAACCATAAAATTACCCTGCAGGTCAATTGCCACCGGTACACCATTAATGGTATCAAACATATAAAACGGATTATTGATAAACGAACCTATGGAGTATGTCGACCTGTAGGCGTGGTTCATTACAATGGAGTTAATATACTCTTTGAGAGCCGGGATCTTTCCCAGTCCGTCGAAACGGACCTGCCAGTTGGGCAGGATCTCCAGGATAGACTTGATGGAAGTAAGGGTGACGTTATCAGGATCTCTTCCTCCGTAAGCAGCAAGGAATGCAGGAACCAGAACTTCCTGGGAGGTGGGGCCATACCCCTGCTTGTAACCCGCCGAATCGGGCAGGATCCTTCCTGTCCTCTGTTCATATTCACTGCCCAGTC
>CAZIAU010000219.1:1633-5597 GCA_964536755.1 uncultured Bacteroides sp.
TGGGAAATGGTCCTTCTGTAATCCTCCTTCAGCAACAGGAATGTCTTGGAAGATTCCACCTTGTCATCAATACTTTCAAAGGAGGTACGCAGGGATATGTACGACATGCTGAAATTACCACTGTACACCTTTCCCCTGGCAGTATCGGCCGGCAGGTTCCCGAACATATCGGCAGTATAATATTCAGACAGGTTTGATGTGAACATCCGGTTGGCTGTCAGATCGATCTTTAATCCGTTGAACGGCTCAACACTTGCTCTTGCTGTAAACCGCTCCGTATTATTGACCGTAAAGGGATCGTTAAGATTCTGATCGGTGGTCAGCATGTTTCTCCGGAAAGCAGTTTCGGCATACTGCTCATCCTGCCAGCCGGTGAGGAATTGCCAGCCTGGAGCAAATGAATTGCCATATTGCTGTATTCCAAAATAATCTGTGCCGGGGAGATACCCGGGTAGAAATGAACCCCCGCTTTTTGAATAGGTCACATTCAGGGTCCTGACCCCCATAAGTACCCTTACTGTTGATTCTGCAATGATAATAAGTGGATTCTGTCCCTTTTCGATTGTCCCGGTCACCACTACACGTGCACCCCTTACGGCTCGATCCGATGTGACCAGGATCCGGGTATTACTGAGAATTTCCGTGGTGACATCCACCGGCTGATTATTCTCATCAAACACCTCTACCTTGATGTTTTCTGTCCGGAGGTTGTGCGTCACATAACGGCCCTTACCTTCCCGAAGATAGAGGTTCTCCCTGATATAGGTCTTGGTCTTTGTCCGTGTTTCTGCCTCTTTTGTCCTGGTCCCTGCATTTCTGTATTTTGCGTTGATATCTTTCAGGTATGACACTTTATTATAGAGGTTCACAAAGTTTAACTGGCCGTTTAGCTGGATGGTATTGGAGTTCTTAATGGTGTTCCCGAGATTTATGGGGCCGTAATCCGGATCGTCGGGAATGATGGGCCCGACATCCCATCCATAAGTCCCCCCGTACCTTGCGTTGGCACTCATCCAGTCAAGCAGCGGTATCTTATTGATAGGTATGGTATAGGAAGCATTGAACTGGTGGAAATAGGAGGTGGTCCTTCCGCCTGACTTAATAACCTGCCAGAGAGAGTCACGGTATACTTCATAACTGTCCAACTCCCGGTTCCATCTTCCCTCAGGTTCATCGATCCGGGCAATATTTGTAGAGGAGAAGTCCAGTCGCAGGTTTCGGGTCAGGTCAAATTTGAGGTCAAAAAAGCGATTCCAGTTAAAGTCTTTCTTAAAGGTTGGCGCAACTATAAAATCGGGATTGTTGATATTCCTTACCTGCTTCTCCAGGTAGTACCGGTCCATGTCAGTCCTGAAGGAGATCCGGGAAGGAGTATAATTTAAATTCATATCCTTAATAATACGGAGCCAGTCGCTGCTCATCCACTTGACGGATTTGAAGGGCTGCACATTTTTCGGCCTGGTATTGAAATTGTAGCTTACGTTACCCCTGACTTTCCTGGTGTTATAAAATTGCAGGTTCGGATTCCGGCTCACCATCTCGTTCAGTGAAAAACTTGCGGACCAGTTGGAGAGGCTGTAAATCCTTTTTTTTGCACCAGATTTTTCCATTCTGACGTTGGTCACCGCAAAAGACTTTCTCTCGTCCATATCCCTTGCATTGCGGATAATCGAATCCCGTTCAACCTCAGACTGAGCCTCCTCGATCGCCTCTTTGAGGGGAATGTCCGGGTCCAGGGGATTGTATTCGGGATTGACCATTGCTTTTGAATAGCTAACAAAAACCGGTATGTTTACACCCGACTCCTGCTTGAAGAATTTTCCCATCTGGAGATTGGACGAAATATCGTACTGGATCACCTGTTCCCGCTGACGTTCATTGACCTTCTGTTCAATACTTCCGAATCCCGGCTGACTGGTATTCCCCGCAAATGTCACATTTCCGAAATCGGCCAGTTTAAGTGTGGCCCGGCCATTGGCAGCCCATCCGCCTTTTTCGTTAAAATCGGTCAGCCGTAATTCATTCAGCCAGATCTCCCCCGATTTTGGCAATCCGTCATCCGGCCCGAAAGGGTTATCGCCGGCTTTCGGGTTCCTGATCCCTATCATTATGGTCCTGATACTGCTCATATTCGGATTCCCGGAAACAGATACCTTATTGCCCTTCTCATCCATTACAGAGAAAACCGAAGTGATGCTGACTTCACTCTCCGGGTCGCTCATGGCACGGTTCCTGGCCTGCTTTACCTCTTTGAACTGTTCCAGTTCAATCTCGAATTTATTGGCTTCGGGCCATACGATCCTCCTGTCGGGTTCACTTTCTTTATCGTATTTGCCCGGTGGAGTCAGTTTCATGGGAACTTCATATTCATAATAGTTACCCTGGTAATCGGTACCCAGCCTGATGAAGGCCACCAGTTCATTCTCCTCCAGGTGGATACCCGGAATGGCCTCCGCATGGGCTTCCATGCGGATCTTTTTATACTGGCGTATATCCAGTTCTGTATTTTTATATGCAGCCCTTGCATCCCCGTCAGCCAGTTCGTTCACCTTCAGGACTATGGACTGCTCATTCAGTTGTCTGAGCTGGGGCTGAGTAGGATCAATCTGACGGTTAAATCCCGGTGGCAAAACATAGTTGACAGGTGTCTTTCCTGCATTTTCCTCAATGTTTACCGCAGAAATGGAGAGTGCACCTTCGGGTGGCTCCGTACCGGTCCAGTCTTCACCTCCCTGTACAAATGGCAGTGCATAACGCCTCCACTCCCCCCTTACAAGGTCCAGTTTGGCAAACCTGAGAAAAGTGGTATCTTCAAATCCGGTCAAGAACATGCGCATGAAACGTATGGTTTTGAAATCGGAAATATCCCCTACTGTTGTTTCATAATCATAAATGGGTATCCGGAACTGGTACCAGGTCACGTCAGCTTTTGCATCGTTTAGATACTTGGCCTTATCGACAACCTTATCCACAATATTATTTCGGCCAACCTGCATCTCATTTTTATTCAGGTGGACGTGGTATACAAAATAACTTTCTCCCTCACTGAGTGTATTGTCCCTGTTAATATCCTCTATATCTGGCAGGGAAGTCCCCGATGTGGGATAGGATTCCGGATTATCCAGATCACTGGGAGAGTTCCCCTCGTGGTTGTTATAGTCCTTATACCTGCTCAGAATATCCACCTGGTCAGCCTCAAATTGTGAAGTCCGGTAGTAACTGTAGTTGTCGGAGGAGGGATCCTGAAAAATTGCATTTCGTGCACTGGCCGTCAGGTACCCGGCATTGTACATTGAATCGACCTTATTCAGATAATCATCCGGACTCCTCGAGAAAAAGCTAGCCTCATCCTCGGAAGAGAGCCCGTCCAACCCGACATCCTGGTATTTCCTGGTTTCGTCTCCGGCATTAAAACCCTGTACCAGCGATTGTGTAAGCGGAACCCGACCCCAGACAGTTGTATCCACCTTTTCCACCACTTCCGATGCCGGCAGCCCGTTTTCAAAGGTCTTGCGCGAATCCTTCAGTACATCCTCCGAAACATTTCCAAGGTTAAAATAGAGATCCCCTCCCTTATGGTCCGGCATTTCCACGAAAGGATCCATCAGCCAGAATTCGATAAACTCAACATTGGCCTGTTCAAAATCACTGGAGTAAATCTCCCTCATTATCCCTCCCCATCGCTTTTTGGGATCCAGCAGCTTCCCGTCCTGGTCAATACGATCATAATCGTAATTATAAGGTCCGCGTTCATCGGGGTAATAGGAGACATTCAACACAGAAATATTGGTGGGTATTCCGTTGGGGTTTTCTTTGTTAGGAAAAATATCCTGTTCGTAAACCTCGTATACATATGCACTGGATGCAATATCAGGATTTGCTTTTATATGCTCGGGCGTACGGGATTCCTTCCTTACGAACAGGGGATCAATCTGGAACCATGCAAGCTTGGCCCTTCCATAAC
>CAZIAU010000220.1:0-5592 GCA_964536755.1 uncultured Bacteroides sp.
CGCTCCAGGGGAACAGGGTGAACTGTCCGGTTTCCAGGGATACAGAGCTCTGGATCCAGTCGCCCGGAAGCGTGGTCCGGAACTTCATACATGCTGCCAGCCTGGAAGAAAAGGTCATCAAAGAGAGCCGTATAATAAATCTTCCAGCATTAACGGTAACAGTCCGGGAAATGATCGACAGCCTGAAAGCCCTGGGTCCCCCGGGGATCACTGACCGGATCTCATTTGAACCGGATGAATTCATCCAGAGTATAGTACTTACCTGGCCGGCACATTTTCAGACCCGGCTGGCGGACAGGCTGGGTTTTATCCGGGACGGCTCTGCAAATGAAATAGTTGGTGCATACATTAATGAGCAGGGAGGGTAATTGTCCGGTACTGCTTTCTCTCTCCCTAATCGTACTCCACCAACATCACCTCATAGTTGCCCAGCACCGGAAGGGTTACCGATACCCTATCCCCGGGTCCGCTCTCCATTTCTAGGATCTCACCGGAAGTCAGGTTCTTTACCGATCGTACAGTTTCAGCGGGCCTGAAATCAATATGGATGTCACGGATGGGTAGTGGTTCGTTGAATCCGTTCCCAAGCTGGCCGGAATGGTTCAGGATCCCGTACCATTCAAATTGCCCCGATCTATCCAGTTGCCTGGAGATCTCGACCAGGGGAGAGGCACTTATCCGGAGGTCAGGATCGAACTTCAGCAGATGGATCAGTGAGGAGCGGACAAGTGCGGAATGCCCGTAGTGCCGGGTCACCTCGTACATGGAGCCGATCCGGAAGGGGATCAGTACCGTTTCACCCATTCCGTACCGGTACCGGATAACACCAGGGATACCGGTGACCTCTTCGTAGTAACATTTCTCAGGGGGGCCTATCATAGCCGGAGGAATATATCCCAGGTAGCCCTCGGCATCCTCTTTGAGGTCACACAGCATCCCCTTTTCCCAGGCGTAAAGGATATCCAGATCCCTGAACAGGGAGGCACCAAGCATCTCCTTGTCAGCTTCAAAGACCCGGTAATAGGTCCCCTGGACTTTATCGAAAGGCTTAAAACGTGGTTTGGCTCCCAGGGCATTTAACCGGATTAGTTCACGCGGATTGCCCAGCTCATCCCTTGTCGATACAGCCCCGGTGGCCAGTAGCTTACCGCCCTGCTCCACATAATGGTCCAGCAGCTCACACTGCCGGTCACTCAGCCTTTCTGTTCCAGGGAGAATTATCATTTCATACGAGGTTGCATCCCTGGGCATCTCCCCGTTGCCAAAGACCCCGTGTTCCATCACATCGAAAAGGATATGCTGTTCGGTCAGCATGTCGAAAATCCCCCGGTATTCGCTTTCCGACTGGTTGTCGTGAAGCACCAGCACCCGGTTTCCTGAAACGGTGTGGTGGAAGTAACCCTCATTTTCCTTGTGGAAAAGGAACAGCTCCTTCACATTCTCAAGCACAGCACGGTCCTCCAGGTTATCCAGGCGTCCTATGCAGTAGAAATCGGGGCCCGCTCCGTACATAATGTTCTGGAACAACCGCATACCGGTTAACCATCTGGCATCTGCCGAGTGCCTGGCCGGAAATCCGTAAAAATGTACGGCTGCGTTGCTGACCTGTTTGTCCTTCCAGGATCCGATGGTACTCTTCACATTGTGAGCTGCACTGTATTCCCAGGGGACCTTCCCCGAATAGAAGGCCAAATGGGAATTGGACTCCTTTCTGAAAAAATCGGTTCCTGCAGGGGTATAGGTAGATATGGCTATGTGGTCCCCAAAGGATTTGATCAGGTCATGAATCCTGAAAAAGAGCTCGCCTGATGTTTCATCTTTGAATTTCTGGTATTGCCTGAAAAGGGGATCTTCCATATTTTCTTCAAGAGGCAGTTCTCTTCCGCCGGACCACTCTTTGAACCTGGCCTGACAGGCATCCGAGTGACATATTCCATGGTAGTTATTGCTGTAATCCCTGGTCTGGTATCCGATCATATTGAAAAATACACCATCCAGCGGGAATCTGGTCAGTGCCTCTTCCAGGATCCTAAGTGAGTATTCCTGCTGGTACCCGCCGTTGACGCAGGTATGAACCTGACCATTGTAGTTTACGGTTTCCCCGGCAACTCCCTTGTAAAGCCAGCCCGGATTCATGGCCGCGTATTTCTCGTTCAGCTTGCTGAAATCGAACCGGCCTATCACCCGGATCCCTTCCCGGTGTAGCCGTTCCACGGCCTCACTGATAAGGTCGAATGAAAGGTGGGGATTCTGGTAGTGGTACTCCAGGTCAGTATAATAATTACAGACAATACCTCCGACGTTAATCAGGACTGTATTCGCGCCGATCTCTTTGATGGAGTTCACGTATACGTCCATGTCAAAATCAATGGCATCAATTTCACGCAGATTGGTCTGGATCAGCCGAAAGGGCTCATAAAGCCACCACCAGTCCCTGGGCTCCACCTGGGGGAGGGCCGGTTTGGCAGCGAGTGCCAGGCAAAGGATTAGGATCAGATGTTTCATCTTCATATGGTATTTGGGGTTCTGGGGTATATGCAATATACACCTTCCCTGAATATTCCCAAAGATACCCGGCAAGTTAATAATGGGGTAGCTGACCATATTGAACTTTAAAAATTAGATCAGTTTTTCACTCATGATGAGAAAAATCCATATTTCATCTTTTTCCGGGTCATTTATCCGGAGATATTCTATTTTTACGTAAAAAAGTGATAAGGATGAAATCAATACTGCCCCTCCTGATTGCCTGCCTGGCGGCATTGACAGGATGCCGGAATCCTGAGAATGACCAGCCAAACGTACTTTTTATCTGTATCGATGACATGAATGACTGGACCGGATTCCTGGGCGGGCACCCCGATGCGAAAACTCCCCGGCTGGACGGTCTTGCATCAGAAAGTGTTGTATTTTCCAGGGCTTTTTGTCCGGCTCCGGCATGTAATCCTTCCCGGGCATCCATAATGACCGGTATCCGGCCATCCACATCGGGTGTCTATTTCAATTCGCAGCCCTGGCGGAACAGTGAGGTTTTAAAGGATATCATGACGCTTCCCCAGTATTTCCGTGAGTATGGATACGAAGTGATGGGCAGTGGAAAAACCTATCATGATCAATTCCCGGATCCGGCCTCATGGGACCGGTACTGGCCATCGCTGACCAAACAGAGACCCGATGACCCGGTTCCCGAAAACAGACCTTTGAACGGTATCCCGAATACGGCACACTTTGACTGGGGACCAATGCCGGCTGCCAGAGAGGAGATGGGGGACTGGCAGGTGGCGGACTGG
Source organism: uncultured Bacteroides sp. (assembly GCA_964536755.1). Classification (GTDB taxonomy): domain Bacteria; phylum Bacteroidota; class Bacteroidia; order Bacteroidales. Next base: position 3,291 of record CAZIAU010000220.1, read on the forward strand.
GTGATTGACCAGTTACAGTGCGATCATGAAAAGCCTTTTTTTCTTGCCTGCGGCTTCTTCAAGCCACACCTTCCCTGGTTTGTCCCGGAGCAGTATTTTGAAGGATTCCCGCTGGATGAAGTGTCCCTTCCGCTTGTCCTGGAAGAAGATACAGCCGATATCCCCGATATCGGGAAAAAGTTGATCAGGTTCAGGGATCATGAAAATGTCCTGAAATACGGACAGTGGGAGAAGGCAGTCCAGGGCTATCTGTCCAGCGGCAGTTTTGTGGATCAGTGTGTGGGCAGGGTGATAGATGCACTGGGAGAGAGTAAGTACAGGGACAATACGGTTGTGGTCCTCTGGTCCGACCATGGATGGAACCTGGGGGAAAAGATGCACTGGCGCAAATTCGCCCTGTGGGAGAACACCACCCGTACACTCTTCCTTGTAAAAGCTCCCGGCCTGTCAGAGAACGGTTCGGTATGCAGCAGCCCGGTGAACCTGCTGAATATCTATCCCACGCTTGTGGAATTGTGCGGATTGCCCCCCAATCCAAAGAATGAGGGAACCAGCCTGGTCCCTTTGCTGGAGTCGCCTGACATGGATTGGGAGCTTGCTTCTGTTACCACCTATGGTAAGAACAGGCATGCAGTACGCCTGCGCAACTGGAGGTATATTCGGTATGATGACGGCACAGAAGAATTATATGATCTGGACAGGGACCCGGAGGAATGGACTAACCTGGCCATGAAGCAGGGATACGAGGAGATTAAGACGGAGATGAGAAGTCACCTGCCAGTAATCAACGCAGATCCGATCCCTCCAAACAGATAACAATCAGATCCAAATGCTCATTCCAATATTAACAACCACTGATCAGTTACTTCGATTAATATAAACTAAGATCAAGAATATGAAGCTTAAAATTAAGAAACGGTTACTGGTACTGATCACAGTTGTGCTTGGGGTAGCAGTTACCAGGGCGGAAGAGGCCCTCCATATATCATCCCCGGACGGGACCATTCGGGTTACAGTAAGGCTTACCGACCGGATCTATTACAGTCTTGATGTGGATGGCCGGGAGGTACTGGCCCTCTCCCCCTTATCCATGGTGACAAGCCAGGGAACACTGGGTAATGATCCCGTTCTGAAAGATCAGGAGGAGATATCAGTGGATCAGGAGATTGAAACGGTCTGGGGTATCCGGAGCGTGGTTCCGGATACGTATAATCAGCTCAAACTGGACATGGAAGGGGGATATTCTCTCCTGTTCCGGGTATTTGACGATGGAATGGCATATCGTTTCGTTACCGGCCTGAAAGGGGAACTCATCGTTTATGATGAGATCGTGGAATACCGTTTTCATGATAACCACACCATGATCAATCATGTGGTGGATTCCTTTACTTCATCCTATGAAATGTTCTATACGAGACAGAAGATCAGAGAGATGAAACCGGAAAACCTGGTAAGCCTGCCTTCGGTAGTGGACCTTCGGGGCTTAAAGCTCGCTATTCTGGAGGCCGATCTTTTCGAATATCCGGGAATGTACCTTTCCAAAAGGACCGCACACAGCTGGGACAGGTTCTGTGGAAAATTTGCCGGATATCCGTTAAAACAGGAACCGGGGGGATCCAGACGCTTTAACATGGTCGTTACCGAAAGAGCCGACTATATTGCAAAGACATCGGGTACAAGGTCATTTCCCTGGCGTGTCATTGAGGTCGCCAGGACAGATGCCGGTTTGCTGGACTCTGACCTGGTCTACCGCCTGGCCCGGCCTGCGAAAATAAAAACGGACTGGATCAGGCCCGGAAAGGTGTCGTGGGACTGGTGGAATGCACTGAACCTTGAAGGGGTTGATTTCGTCACCGGGGTCAATACCGCTTCATACAAGTATTTCATTGATTTTGCAGCGGACCATAACATCAGCTATGTGATCTTTGATGAGTGGTGGTCTGATCAGTTCGACCTTTTCCTGCCGAACCCTGATGTGGATATGGAGTATCTGACTGCCTATGCAAGGGAAAAGGGAGTGGGGATCATCCTGTGGGCCGTCTGGCATACCATCGACAGGCAGAAGGATGAGGCCCTTAAGAAATTCAGGGATTGGGGGATCGCCGGGGTTAAGGTGGATTTCATCAACCGGGACGACCAGCTGGCCATTGAGTTCTATGAGAATTTTGTTCGCGAGGCGGCCAGGTACAGGTTGCTGGTTGATTACCACGGATGCAGCAAGCCCACAGGTCTTCACCGCACTTATCCAAACCTGATCAATTATGAAGGGGTGAGAGGAAACGAATTCAATAAGTTTTCAGAC
>CAZIAU010000221.1:0-5587 GCA_964536755.1 uncultured Bacteroides sp.
ATGGAGAGTGTCAGAAGTACTGGATACAGTTATGGCCGCCTCGGGGGCAATGTTACCGTAGCCCGTGGTAAAAATCCATATATCACCTTCGGTAATTGCTCCTTCAGCGTTTACTGCATCCACACGCCAGAAATAGAACGTGTTACTTTTTAAATATCCCGGATCGTAACTCAAATCTGCTATGTCATCCATGAATTTCAGGCTGCCCGTTCCAAGGTTCAGCTTGTAATAAACTGCATTACTGGCTTGCTCCCATTTTAGAAGAGTATTCTTCCTGACATGGCTGGCATTATAATCGGGAAACGGGTTGCCTGTTTTCCCGGCCAGGACCGATCGGGTCCTGAATGACCAGACATCACCCTTTGTTGTACCGTTGGCATTCTTTTCATCAATTCTCCAGTAATAGGTAGTGTTGCTTTCGAGGGTACCCGGATCAAACTCACATGTTCCCTGGTTCACTGCGAAGGCAGGAGGATTTGAGGTGCCAAAGTAAACATCATGTGAGGTGGCCTTGTATTCACAGGTCCATTTTAAGGTCTGCGTGATCGCTGTCTCTGTGGCACCGCTGACCGGTTTCGGGGTGTGGGCACGCAGGGGAGGATCCGATGCTGTAAGAGTAAACTCTCCAAAGGGCCTGTTTTCAAAGCTTTGCAGATAACCCGATAGCAAATCCCTCATCCGGGCAACGATTTCAGGATGTTGATCAAGGACATTGACAGTTTCGGCTGAATCAGCTTTCAGGTCATACAGCTGATCAAGCTCAAAATAATGCGGATTATTCAGCGATGCAAAATGTCCCAGATGACTGTTTTGTGTTAAATAGGGATAATCGAGGATCTCACCCAGGTAGCCGTTGAAAGTTTCTCCCCTGTCTATTTTATCCTGAACATCTTCAGGATAACGGATCGCAATATATTTCCACTCCTTTGTCTTTACAGCCCTGGAATATCCCAGTTCCCCGAACAGGGAGGTATGGGCCTCACCGGTCCCGGTTTCAATAATTGATTTCAGGCTCATGCCATCTGTTTCCAGTCCCGGTGGCATATCAATACCTGCCAGGTCCAGTATGGTAGGAAGGAAATCAACTGTCTGGACAAGTCCGTCATATACCGAGCCTGCCGTGATCTTCCCTTTCCAGTGCATTAGCATGGGGACTTTTAACCCGTAGTCGTGCAAGGTAGCCTTCCCGTGCCTCCACATACCATGATCCGGCATAAAAATGATGAGCGTGTTTTCATCCAGGTTCAATTCGACAATCTTATCATAGATCGCTTTAATCCCCTCATCAAGCAACAGTGTATAAGCATCATTTTCCGGAAATCCCGCCGCAATATATTTATCCTGGATCTCCTGCCGGGAGGGCATGAAATCCCATTCAGTGTCAACCACTCCCTCACCCGTTAATTTCGGATCGGCATCAAAACTGCTCCAGTAAACATCCCCGGTGTGGCTCCAGGGAACGGGACCATGATGCAGTGTGGTACAGAAGTAGAGGAAGAATGGATTATCCTTTTCCTGCTCGATGAATTTCCTGGCCTTGTCCACCGTCCACTCCAGGTTATGGATATTCAATGCATCGTTATTCAGTTCTTTAACGTTTGCCATGTAGATCGCATCTGCGTAATCGAAGCCGTAAGACCTGACTATGGACTGGTACACATCGTGGTTGTGCTTCATTTTTGCATCGACGGCCGGATCGTAGGGATCATCTCCCTGGGCATAGGTCTGGAGGCCGTAGGATGGCCAGTTACCGACAGACAGAATATCATGTTCCATGACATGGTCTTTGCCCACAAAACCTGTGGTATACCCGTTCTCTTGCAGAATATTGCCCAGGTGCTTTTCGGTAGGAGTTAATTCACAATTGTTTTCCGTTCTGGTGAGGGTGCCCGGTGGAAATTTACGCAAATAGACCTCACCTTCACATCTTCCTGAAAATTTACCTGTGAGCATTGAATACCGCGATGGAGAACAGACGGTAACAGGGTGATGTGCATTGGTAAAGATCATCCCGTTTTGTGCCAACATATCAATTGTCGGCGTATAGACTGCTCCATTGCTCGTATATCCTATACTGTTGAAGCTCTGGTCATCACTGATAATGATCACGATATTTGGTTTCTGCCCGGACAAGAGCGAAGAAATCAGGAAGCATAGAATAATCAAAGATTTTTTCATGTTTTTAAGGTTGATAATTATGTCAAATATCCGGGAAATTTCCGGATCCGGGAATTCAATTGAAAAAGAAACCGCCCTAAATGTATTTCAAGACGGCTTCTTTTCAGTATTTCAACTGGCAGAGTTCCTATTTAACAATAATCATTCTGGTAACCTTATTATCCTCAGTGTCGGTTACTGTCACCAGGTAACTGCCTGCTTCAATATCGCTTATTTTAACTACAGCGGAGTTAAAAGACTCCTTCATCAACTGTCCTGCAAGGCTGTAGATCTTTACTGATGCCACATCCATGCCCCTGATCAGAAGCAGGTCAGATGCCGGATTAGGATAAATGGCCAATTCAGATGCCTTGTTATCTTCAACCGAAGTTGCGATGGATGTAGTAAAGGCGAATAAGAACGGCTCAGTCATCTGGACCCCGAATTCATCGGTTGCGGTTGTCCCAACTGTTGCAAAGTACATGGTACTGGGCATCATTTCAACTGCGGAGGAGACAACCACGGTGGTGTTATCCTCGCCCCATGCGAATGAAAGGTCACTGAGTTCAGGATTAAATGAAATGGACTTCTCTACGCTGTCGGGTATCATTGATTTTGAAAACTCAATGGAGACGGGCGAATCAATGGGAACCTCAACCTCCAGGTTCCCGGGGAACGTGCTAACGACTGAAGGAGGCTCTGGCAGGGTTTTGAATGTAAACGTATCCGCAGCAACTATATTCAGGCCATTGGCACCAAGTGCACCGGGTCCAACGACAACTGTATACCAGGTTGCATACTCCAGGTCGTCAAATGAGATGGTCTGAACTTTGCCTTCCGCATCCCAGTTATCTGCTCTGTTCGATACAGCCGGAGTGATAGATACAGCAGCTGAAGTAGCTGCCTGGTCCATGACACCATCCCATTGAATAATATAATCATCTGCAATGGAATTGGTCGCTGAATCTCCATCTGGAGGTGTGGTTGACGCTACAGCAGGTGGTTTGGGATCAGGTGTTACAAGGTTAAATTCAAGGCTGTATAACCTGTAACCCATATTGGCAGAATCAGGATCTTTTGAAAAATTGATTATGTCGGTAAAATACCTCATGTTATAATCAGTCCCGTCAATATAAAGCTCAGGGGGATGGGGATCACCATCAATATCATCAAGAATAGGCCATGTTTTATCAGTATCATGATCTTTGATAACTGCGTGAGCAGAAGCGCCACCTGATACATCATTGTATCCGAATCTCACAAACTGAATACCCACATCCCCGGTAAGTTCAAATTGCACCCATTCAGTGTTTTCACCCTCATCGTCAATCCTTCTCTGGTTTTTCCCCTGAACACCGATTCCTCCCCTGTTACCATCAACATCATTACCCAACTGCATTCTGCTTTCACCGGTAAGAATAAGTGAAAATGACTTCCCAAAAAGGTCGGAATTTGAAGTTGCCCCGATGGATGAACTGTTCCATGTTTTGAGAACGTTCACAATAGGTTCATAGGTTGTTGGTGTAGTAACATCAAGAGAGATCTGTCCGGTTGCACCGATCGAAAAGTTAAATGTAACCCCCCGATCCTCTTCAGCAACAGCATCATCCCCTCTTCCGCCAAGCCCGGTACCGTTAAATCCATCGTTAGATGATCCGTAGTCTAATCCATCCGGGTTTGTAAACTCAAGGATAACATCCTGGGCCTGAATATCCAATACAAAGCCGCTCATTGCCACAATGAAGCAGGCAGCAAGAACTTTTCCAAATATTTGCTTTTTCATAATATCTTAATTTTAAGGTTGTTCTTAATCAATTACAATCATTTTCCTTACCCTGTTTTCATCAACGTCGGAAACCGTAATGAAGTAACTTCCCGGTTCAATGTCACTTACATTCACTTCGGGAGAATTATGGATCTCTTTCATTAACTGTCCGGTGAGGCTGTAAATCTTCACAGATGCTACCTTCATACCTTTTACCTTCAGTATATCCGATGCGGGATTCGGGTAGAGAACTACATCTGAAGCTTTAATATCCTCAGCCGAAACCGGCCAGGTAACAAAATTAAATGTGAATGGTTCGGCTAACTGCATGCCATATACATCCATAGCATCTGTACTTATAGTTACAAAGTAGTTAGTCTCAACCATATCGGTTGATACCATGTAAACCATACTATTATCCTCGTTCCAGACAAAACCAAGGCCGGTAACTGCCGGTTCAAATGAAATTGCCATTTCTACGCTTTCGGGCATCATCGATCGTGAAAACTCAACGGCCACCGGAGTATTTAAGGGAAGTTGCTTACCAAGTTTTACAGGATATGTAGATAACACGGTAGGAGCTTCAGGCAGGGTTTGGAAAGTCAAGACAGTTTCAGCTTCAGCATTTTTGCCATCTACAGATAATATGCCCGCTCCAACCGTCACTGAATATTCCTGATAGACCATCAGGTCGTCAAACGAGATGGTTAATATATTTCCTGCTGGATTCCAGGCATTGGTCCTGTTGATAACATCCGGAGCAAAGCTGATTGCACCCTCCGTGGTTGCCGCGTCCATTTCAGCATCAAAAGTAATGACATAATCAGTGGTAACCGGGACAAGTGTATCACCATCAACCGGTGTGGTTTCGGATACTACAGGTGGTTTCAGGATCGGCTCAGACACCTTCAGAACAAGTCCGTAAAGTCTTGCACCTTCATTGCCGCTACCCAGTGTGTCACTTACCATAACCGTTACAGAGTCGGTCTTGTACCTCATCTCAACATCTCCTTCAGGGAAAGTAAATTCGCTGAAAGGAGAAAGACCGGGTTTCTTTAATATGTAGTCGTTATCGGAATTATAATCTATAAACCTGAGGTTGCCCAGATCATCATCGCCACTGGAAAGATCGTTATATTTAAACGATATGAATTCCAGGCCTACTTCGCCGCTTAATATGAAAATAACCTGTTCATCATTTGCAATACCGTCATCAAAACGCCATTGGTTTCTGCCCTGGATTCCCAGTCCACCCTCTTTGGCACATTGTAACCGCTGAGGGCTTGTGGCCAGAAGTGAGAAAGACTTATTAAAGAGTGCTGCATTATCCGTGCTCCCCAGGTTGTCACTGTCCCAGGAATCAACAACAGCCGCCACATCAGTGTTTTCATTTCCCGTGGAGGCATCCATGGATATCTTTCCCGCAGCATCAATGGTAAAATCCAGGGTAACGGGATCAAGTCCGCCTGTGTTGGTGCCACCAACATCTATTCCGGATGTATTCGTAAAGTTTAATGCAATCTGTCCGGGAGGAAGAACTTTAGGTGCTGCTTCAACCACATTGAATGTAAGTCCGTAAAGAGCTCCGCCTTCATTTCCGTCGCCCGTTGATAAGGTGTCACAGGTTGATACTGTAAGAGAATCCATTGAGTTCCTTATGGAAAG
>CAZIAU010000222.1:0-4541 GCA_964536755.1 uncultured Bacteroides sp.
TTATTTGCGGCGGTGATAAGCTGACCCTGGACGGGAATCCGACCAGCGGATCGGGTACCTGGGCACTGCACCAGTGGACGGGTGACTTCGGGCCACTCTCTGCAGTGGATGAGCAGGTGGTGACCTTTGAGACCATAATTAAAGGAGAATATGACCTGGTTTACCGGGTTACCGACTCCAGAGGATGTTGGGGGAGCGATACGGTGACCATTGTGAATGACCGGCCCACGGCAAAATTTGTGTCCGATGCCGTGCCGTCCTGCGGCTACATGGAGGTGAATTTCACCAACACCTCATCGGACGATGCGGTATCGTTCCTGTGGGATTTCGATGATGACGGGGCCACCAGTACACAGAAGAACGTGACGCACGGCTTTGACAATCTGGAGGCGACCGGACTTGTGAGATATTATAATGTAAAACTGGTTGCCACCAGTGTGAACGGGTGCACCGATACGGCACAGAGCTATATTACCATCTATCCCAAGGTGGTGGCCACCATCGAGTCCGATATAACCTCCGGGTGTCACCCGCTTACGGTGAACTTCCTTTCCGAGTCGGGCGGGGACAACTACTTCTGGAACTTCGGTGACGGCGCCACCCAGGAGGGTATTAACTACACCACCCGGCACACCTTTAAGAACTTCGGGACCGCTGCGGAAACATTTACGGTGGAACTGACCACCACCTCCTCCTTCGGGTGCCAGGATACAGAGACCATGGATATTACCGTTGAACCCATACCGCATCCCAACTTCACCAGGGTGCCTGTGATCCAGACCTACCCCGATGCCACGGTGACCTTCACCAATGAGACCATGACCGGTCCCTGGACCTACCTTTGGGAGTTTGGTGATTCGCTTAGCAGCACCGAAGAAAACCCGGTACATACCTACGCGGAGCCGGGTGAGTACACCATCAAATTCTACGTGTACAACGGGGAGTGTAGGGACAGTGTGACCAACTCTGTGGAGATCAGGCCGCGTCCGCCGGTGGCTGCATTTGCAGTGCCTGACAGCGGCTGTACACCCCATGAGATCACTATGGTGAACCAGTCACAGTGGACCGATTCCTATCTGTGGACCACTTCCTACGGGGATGTCTCCAGGCTGGAGAATCCAACCTTCAGATTCTGGGATCCGGGCGAGGTGACCATCAGCCTTGAGGCAACCGGGCCCGGCGGAACGGACCGGGCTTCATATACGCTGAGTGTCTGGGAAACACCCTACCTGGATTTCAGTTCCTATCCCGACTCCGTATTCGTAAAAGACAGGCCGGTGGCTTTCTTCAGCATGGTGACCGGGGCGGATTACTACCTGTGGGATTTCGGGGATTACCAGGAGAACGGTGATCCTACCCCGGGTAATTTCTCCAGCGCTACCGATACCGCGCGTATATACTATACGGAAGGGTGGAAGGATGTGAAACTGGTGGCCTGGAACGATTACTGCATTGACAGCCTGATCAGGGAAGAGGCGGTACTGGTGAAACCCAAAGGCCAGCTGGACTTCCCCAATGTGTTCAAACCCAGCCCGGATGGACCCGGAAGCGGTGTCATTGATCCCAACACCCCGCTGGATGCAGGTAAGGCCAACAGCGTGTTCTTCCCGGGTATTTACAGCCAGGTGGCAGAGTATGACCTGTTCATCTACAACCGCTGGGGTGAACTGATCTTCCACTCGAACAAGCCCAACATCGGATGGGACGGATACATCGGCGATCAGCTGGCCGCACAGGGAGTATATTTCTGGAAGGTCCAGGTGGTCTATAACAACGGCGTACCGGACGAAGCCGTCGGCGACGTAACGTTGTTACACGAGAAGTAAAGAGAAAAACCAGGGATACCAGATAAGCCGCCTAATTTTATTACGCAGTAAGAAAATTCAGCGGCGTTATGGTATCCCTGGTTTCATTCTGTATCTGTTTTTCAGCAGATTTGTTTGTCAATGAGATTCGCCGTTTCGCGTAAATTGGCGGGGGATGTAACTAAATACCTGAAAACTCGTTTAAATTTACTATATGCATACCGCCGATTCTTCATATGTTTACATATTACTTAACCGCATATCAAAAAAGTTATTAAATTTAATAATTCAATAAGCCTGAATAAGTGAAGAAAGTTGCGCTTATCATACTCGTTGGAGGTTTGTTCTCATGGGCTAATGGTCAGGATCCGCAGTTCACCCAGTTCTACGCCAATCCTCTCTACCTGGCTCCCTCCTTTGCCGGCGCAACCGAACAGGACAGGATATCCACAGCATACAGGAACCAGTGGCCGGGAATTCTGAACGGGGTTTTTGTCACCTACAGCTTTGCCTACGACCACTTCTTCGAGAACTTTAACAGCGGCGTGGGAGTTTTGCTTCTCAGGGATGTGGCGGGAACCGGTAAGCTGGGACTGCTTAACGCCGGGATACTCTATTCCTATGACATTCAGGTGACCCAGGAATTTCACCTGAGGCCGGGCGTACATTTCAATTACACACAGCAGGGAATTGATTTCAACGCTCTTCGCTGGAACAGTGATGTGGCCCTGCTGGGAGGGGCCAACGTCGAACCGGGGGCATTAAGGTCCAGGCCCGACGTGGACTTTTCAACATCCCTCCTGGCCTATACGAACAAAGCCTGGGGCGGATTCTCGGTGGATCACCTTCTCAGGCCCAATTATGGCCTCTACTGGAACGATGTCCGGTGGCCCATTAAAGTAACTCTCTTCGGGGGGTACCAGATCATTAAAAGGGGACAGCTCACCAATCCCATTGACGAAACCGTATCGGTAGCATTTTATTACAGGCACCAGCATGTCTATAACCAGGTGGACGCTGGGCTTTACTGGTACAAGCCGCCTGTGATGTTCGGGATCTGGTACCGGGGGATCCCTTTCTTCAAGGGACCTGACGGAGAGCGTGACCGGGGCGATGCACTGGCCTTCCTGATCGGTTACAAGATGAACCAGCTACGGGTGGGTTACAGCTACGACTTTACCATCTCAAAGCTGGTTGCCACTTCGGGTGGTGCCCACGAAGTATCGATCACCTATGAATTCAAGACCACCCGTCAGCGGCGAAATGCACGCATGATCCCGTGTCCCGAATACTAGTTCTCTCCTGTCAACCATCCTTTTGCGTACCACAGTAACATTCATACACCTTGCCCTGCTCCTGTCATCTGCAGTTTATGGCCAGGGGGATCGTTCCCGCAGCATGTATATTGAAGCCGGGACCGGTGCCAATATATCTTACTTTGATGTGGGCGGAGGTTCTCCGGGATTGTCGTTCCAGGGAAGCGCCCTGTTTGAACTGGCCCCTTCCTGGAGAGTGGGGGCAAATGTGGGGTTTCACAGGGTAAGCGGTACCGATGAGGGTACCGCAAACGAATCCAGGGGGTATGAATTTAAAAGCAACCTGAATGAATTCTCGGTTAAGGGGGTCTATCTGGTCAGGTTCATACAGCGGCAGCAGAAAAAGTGGAAGCAAAAACTGGAACCAAGGGCCTTTGCCTCCATGGGAGTTGTGCAGATCCAGGCTATCCAGAATCAGCCACTGTCATCACTCAACGACGAGGAGGGACTGAACGTGGCGCCCCTGTTTTCAGGGGGGATAGGTGTTGCCTGGGCAATGAACAGTAATCTCTCCCTGCTCCTTGAGGGAGGAACCGCCATATCCACCTCCGATTACCTTGAAGGTTATACTGAAGTCCCCCATTCCTTCTCCCCCGACCTTTTTCATATCTTTATGGCAAAGATCATTTATAAAGTGCCTTCGGGCTGGGATTAAAAATAAAGGAATTCATATGGGAAATGATATCTCGTTCCGTTACGGGAAGGACCACATCACACTCTCCATGGGAGAAGGGGCCGTCCCCCTGAGCCACAGGGAACCTCCGCTCACTGCCACATCCGGACAGTTCCGCCGGGGGATCCGGGAGATGCTCTCAAAAAGAACGGGGCCACTGAACAGTGTGTGTATAATTGTAAGTGACAAGACACGAGTATGCGAATACCCGGTCTACCTTCCGCTGCTGACCGGTGTACTGGCGGATCACGGGATCGGTAGTGAAAAGATCACTTTTTATATCGCATACGGGACGCATGCTGTTCAGACCGAAGAGGAGTGCCTGAACACTTACGGGGAGACCTACAGGAAGTTCAGGTTCGTGCATCACGACAGCCATGATGAAGCGGGACTGGTTTCCCTGGGAAGAACCACCAGGGGAACGGAGGTTAAGATTGCCTCGGCAGTGACCGGCCATGACCTGCTGATCACCTTCGGGGCCATCCTGCACCACTATTTTGCCGGGTTTGGCGGGGGACGCAAACTGATGTTCCCGGGAGTGGCCGGGTATGATTGTATCCTGCATAATCATCAGCTGTTCCTTGATTATAAAGACCGCAAGCTGTCCCCAGGTTGCCAGTCAGGTAACCTGGACAGCAATCCCCTGGCACTGGACCTGGAAGAGATCAACTCAATGCTGCCGGAGAGGTTCCAGATACACGCCATACTCAACAGTAAAAAACAGGTTTGCGAGCTGTTTTTCGGGAC
>CAZIAU010000222.1:4551-5585 GCA_964536755.1 uncultured Bacteroides sp.
GTTCCGTGAGGCATGCGACCGGTATGACAGCTTTTTCAGGATCTCCGGCGATAAACGATACGACCTGGTTGTGGCCGGCGGTGGAGGGTACCCCAAGGATATCAACTTTATCCAGGCACATAAAGCCATTCACAATGCAGCCTCCTTCGTGAAGGACGGGGGAAAGCTGATTATCCTGGCCCAGTGCGTGGATGACATCGGGAACCCCCGGTTCATGAAGTTATTCGAACTGGGAGGCTGGGATAATCTCTTTGAGAAGATGGAGACGGGCTATGAAAATAATGCAGCCACCGCCGTGGCCATGATGGATAAGACCCGGCGTATAGATATACATTTCGTGACTTCACTGGACCGGAAAACCTGCAGTCTTATGGATGCTGTGAAAACCTCACCGGAAGAGGCACAGGAACTGGTCCACCGGGAAAGCGGGGAAACGGCATGGATCGAAAATGCAGGCATGCTCTATACTTAGGTAGGCTTCGGGATGAACAGAACAGGGGTATTCATATGGCTAACGGGAGTCCGGATGGCTGGATTGTGGATGGCTGGATTGTGGATGGCCGGATCCTGGATGGCGGGATGGGGCACCCTTTCCGCACAGTATGTCCCCACCCATATTTCACAGGAGGGGATCTACCTTTTTCTGGACGAACTGGCCACGCAGCAGAAGATCGACCTTCACTCGCTGGTCAGACCATACTCCCGTGAATATATCGCCGGAAAACTTCGCCAGGCTGATTCACTGCGGACCGGGCTCACTCTCCGCCAGCAGGCTGAACTGGATCTCTACCTGCGCGACTACCGGAAGGAGGACCCGGGGCGCTCCGGTGTTCCGGCCGTAAGCTGGCTCTGGCAGGAACATTATGGCGATAAGCAACAAAAGTATCAGGGCAATAAGCGGTTCGATATGTTCTATTACAGCGACTCGCTGTTCAGGATCACCGTGAACCCGGTGGTGGGAGGAGATATGTGGATGAATTCGAACGGTTCCTTTTCACACTGGTGGAACGGGGTGGAGGCATGGGCCTATGCGG
>CAZIAU010000223.1:0-1320 GCA_964536755.1 uncultured Bacteroides sp.
CCCGTCGTGATCCAGCCGGTTTGATAATCACCGCCGGAATTGAATTTCTGAATGCGGAAGTTGTACCGGTCACAAACATAAATGTTCCCGTTGTCATCCACTGCCAAACCATGGGGTTCACTGAACTGTCCCCCCTGTGCCCCGGGTCCCTCGCCAAATTCACCGAATCGCTTCACCAGTGCCCCGTCCCCCGTAAAAATTGAAATACGGTGGTTCTGCCTGTCGCTCAGTACGACATCTCCTTCACCTGTGATGGCAATCTCATGGGGCATGTAAATTCTGAACCCTATCTCCTCTTCAGAGCCCCATTTGTTTATAAAATTCAATTCAGAATCAAACTTTTGCACCCGGTAGTTTAAAGCATCGATCACAAAGAGAACATCGTTCTTATCCATGGCAATGCCATATGGGTATTTTAACTGTCCGTCTCCCGTCCCGTAGGATCCTGTTGAAGATATGTATTCGCCTTGGGGGGTAAACTTCTGTATCCTGTGATTAAACATGTCAGACACATAGACATTGCCATGAGAATCCAGTGCGATCCCGTACGGATACTGGAATTCCCCGGGGCCGTCCCCCTGTCTGCCCCACATCAGTATAAAATTTCCATCGGGATCAAATTTCTGGATCCTGTGGTTATGCTCATCTGCCACCAGCAGATTCCCTGCTTCATCCAGGGCAGCCATGGCAGGATATTTTAACTGACCGGGTTTTTCTCCGAATTCGCCCCATTGCCTTATCATTGATCTGCCCGTCTGGGCAATAGCAGTTGAGGCCGAGAATAGTAATACCGCTCCGAAGAATGCGTATCTGAGTCTGGATGTTCTCATGATGATCTTAGTTTTTCTTTGGTTACTTTATTCATTTTCAGTATGCTGATCTTCTGCTTCTATAGTAAATGCATCGATCACTTTGCCCGGTTCATCGCAATAATCCTCCTCCAGGGGCATGTAATCGGGGTCACCGCTTGTCATACATGGTACCGAACAGAGCAGCCTTCCCTGTATCATTCTATCCGAGAAATCCAGGACCAGTATTCCATACTGGATGGCGCGGAAAACACAGTCGGAAGGTTTCAACGGCTCCTGCCAACCTTCATGGAAATATGAGCCGGTAGGGCTGTTCACAATATATGTCATTCCGTTATCTGTCAGGTACCGTTCATACTGGTGGTTGTGTCCGCTGAGATCAAGCACATATTTTGAGCAGGAAGAGCGAAATTCATTCAGTACCTGCCTGATCTTACCGTTCCCGGGGCTTCGCCTGTAAATGCTGGTATAGGCGGACCTGTGTCCGAAAGTGACTATGAAGGTGATATTC
>CAZIAU010000223.1:1330-5585 GCA_964536755.1 uncultured Bacteroides sp.
CAGAATCTTGAGCAGGTCTCGACGGCGTATCATTCTGCTTATCGGTCATCCTGGGCCTCCCTGAACAGAGGGGCCACCTGTACTTTCCACTCATCCCATGTTCCGGATGTATATGGTTCCGGGTAACTGATGAATCGTGTATTCCCGTAATCAAACCAGCCCCAGTCCTCCCCGCAGCAGCTTATCGCCGGGGCATCGGACATGGTCCCCGGATTGGGTATGTCAAACCTTCCCTTTAATGTTCGCAGATCATCAATATTATCATATTCCCAGTCGTGGTTTCCCCAGGCCGGCATCCAGGCAGCTTCCTGGGACCATAGCATCACATCGTGGAACCGTGAATCCACCTCCTGCTGTCCGGCAGGGCCGGCCCCCGTAACATCACCTGTTGTGATGACCAGGTCAGGCTTCTGCTGTGCTATCTGGTAGAACATGACCACCGATTCGGTGGACCTGTCGTGCATATCGGAAGTAGTGCAGACCCGAAATCCAGATCTGCCCGGAGGTAGCGGGGTATGAAACCGGTACATTTTGCCGCTCTCTCCTATTCTGTAAAAATAGCAGCTGTTTTCACTCAGCCCTGTCAGTTTTGCTTCCCAGTAGGGCCCGGGATCTGATTTCCAGGGTGAGGTTACAGGCAGAAATTCCGGGTGTTCTCCTTTCACCACGGTGTTAAGATTGCGGTGATCCCTGCCGTAGCTGATGTGATCGGCGGTACCTGTCCAGTCAAAGGTAATTGCACTGTTACTGATGATCGTGAAGTGGATGTGATCCGCCACCTCAAGGGGTGGTGTGGTCTCCCCGGTCTCCTGGGCAGCCAGATATGCGGCTGACAGGAACAGGAAGTTTATCAATATAATAAGGGCCGGCCTGTATACAGTTTTCATATAACTTTACCTTGTATTGTCGATTACAGTAATAAACTCCTCGATCACCTCTTTGGGCTGAGTTTTGTTTCCCATGACATAATCTCTTCCGAACCCGCCATTCTGGCTGATATGTTTATTCAGGGCTTCATATTTTGTTTCCAGGTAATCCCTGACCCCGATCTGAACATCGGGTTTCCCCCTGTCTGTCTCCAGGGCTTCCCTGCCCAGGAGCCATCCGTTCACGGTCATCCAGAGTTTTCCCACCGGGATGTCCTGTTCCATGGCCCTTATAAATGCCAGGTACATCAGGTAGGCACTGTTACCATGATCATGCTTCTCCCCTCCCAGGGTGTGTGTAATGACGATCTCCGGTTTATACTTTCTTAACAGATCAACCACCAGTTTAATGGATTCGCTTTCCCGCGAAGCAACACTTACCACCTGCCGGCCGGGGGGTTGATATTTATAAAACTCTTCGGAGCCTATGTAACACGGCTTCCTCCCCTGCCAGTACCAGGTTTCTCTGAAGTAGAGGAATACCGGGATTGCCCCGTAAACCGAAGCAGCCTTTCTGGCCTCCTCTTCACGGATCTGGATGGTTTCAAGGGCACCCACCGGAAATTTCGCCTGGGATCCTGAAATGGTGAAATCGGGTCCCTTGTCATAAAAGGGGGTCCTTTCCATGTTACATCCGGCCGTGTTATTGGTGACGCATACATAAACCCCTTCATACCCGTTGTCAATATATTTTGCAAAAGTACCACCGGCGATCTCATCCACATCATCTGCATGCGCCCCGAATACCAGGATACATTTCCTCGGCGTTTCACTATCCTGCCCGAAAATCAGGCCTGTTTGACAAAGAATGGCCAGTAAAATTAAGGTTAAAACAGAGGTTCTCATAGGGTCATCTTTAGTGTACAGAAATAATAATCCTGATAACAGTATGAAATTAAGATAAACAACTGTCATTTAATAATACTCTTCAATCCAATTATAATACTGAAATGTCAGGATTAATTGTACGGAGTATTTATTGAGAATCGAGATACACCCAGTATGTATTACCGAACGCTCTGTTAAATTCCTCCCTGGAAAAAGATGGATCCGCTCCCATGGGACCGGCGAACATTGAATAGTTCAGGAATCGGGACCGGACCTCCCGGCTGATCTGCAGCTCTCCTGTTTCCGGAAGGTTCCCGCCCCTGAGGGCATATACAACGAGTGCCTCCTCGATATGAGCCGGTATCCTGGAATAGCCCAGTTCACTCATTCTTCCGGCCTCACGGTATACTGCTTCAACATTCTTCTGGAGCAGATACCAGGCCATCAGATACTCATAAGCTTTCCGGTTGCCGGTATTCTCAAATAAGAGCAGGGGTATATTGGATTGGGGATTGGTGATCCTGATGGTAAAATCCTTCCCGGGTAACAATTTTTTCTTCTCACCAAGTACCGGGTCTGAATCAATTAAAGAAGGTGCATCAATCATTTTCTCATATCTCTTTGCCAGATGCCTGTAATGAAGTGTCTTTTTTAAAATGTCAATATATTTTCCGGCAGTCCTGTAGTGACCGTTAATCAGATCTGTTTCTATAAGCAATTTAATGTTTTCCGGGAAGAAACCCTGGGATACCATCGATTCATATGCCCACCTGTGAGCCTCATTTATCAGGCCAACGGAATAGAAAAAATAGGCTCCCCTGAAAATAGTACGGATCCCCCCCGAACCCCAGCTTATAATGAGCGCATTCGGGCCGTAATCCTGTGGAGCATGGAACATCCGATCACATAACTCTCCCTGTTCGGACAGAGCCAGGTTGTAATAGTACTGTGCGATCATATTGGCTGACCGGTGCTCCTCCTGGTACTCAATTACTGCTTCCCAATCCTGGTCAAACACCAGTTCTTCAACCCGGAAAAGATTTGCAATCTTCGGATCGTACAATTTATATAACAGGAATATGGTGGCAATGAAAATTACCGGCACAACCGTCCGGGAAACAATCCCGGGTCTTCTTACCATATGCTTCAACCTGAGCGATCCCCCGATGATCAGTGGCAGAAGGACAATTAATCCTGCAAGGATATAGAAGAAGAGCGGGTTGGTGAATGTGAAATCAAAGGGGAGCGGGAATTTCAACAGTTCACGTCCGGTCTGAAAGAAAAGCACTTCCTTAAAGATGAGCAGGGAGGTGGCAGCAACTACCAGGAATAAAATGGGGTAGGAAAAACGGAGCCTGCCCTCTCCATATAAGATGCTGTAGGCGATCTGCATTCCAAGGGTGATCCAGGCATAGGCACCGGCCAGGTAGTAGAAGAGAGGGAACAAAAAGAGCACAATTGCACGGTTGCGTTTTGAATCAGATCTGATTGAAAAGAGAAAAAAGAGCACCCCCAATAAAAAGCCGAGGTCATTATATATCAACCAGTTAAAATTAGTATGCACAAGCAGTAACAGGCAGGCAGTTATGACCATGATCCAGACCGGTGATGATTCGTCGGTTGATACTCTTTTAATAATTTTCAGTATTACCAGTCCAAGGAGCACAATTAAAGCAGAAAGAAGCAGTGACCCGTAAAATGAATTAAAATAGAACTGGGTAAGAAAGTTGCCAGCATACATCAGCATTCCGCCTGGCTTTGATACAAACTGGCTGATATAATCCCCCGAATAAATAAACATTAGCTGGTTCTCCTGGAAAAAAAAGATATAATTATCAAAAAAACAGAAATAGAGGAAAGAGATGATAAAGATCATGACCAGAGAAAGATTCTGACCTGTTTTATTGCTGATAATCCTGAAAGTTCTCATTCCGGATATATTTCATTGCCGGGAGATTCGGTTCTCCGTATTTTCAGATGCACCCGCCCACCTGGCTTTCACGGCAACCTTACCGGATGCCCTGGCAAAATCGCGCGGCCCGACACCGATCCTGCCTGTAACAAATTCAGGTTTGTTGAACGTTTTAAGCATCCGGGAGTAGAGGGTCGGATCCCTCTGGGGCAGCACAAAGGGCTTTCCTGTTTGATCCTTTGATCCGATATATGCAAAATATGGCCTGGCGGTCAGGCCGTCTCCCCTTTTGCTGCTAAAAACCAGCCATTTGCTATTTGATGACCAGGAATGGTAACTTTCGGTCTCATCACTGTTGAGGTTCATGGAACAGGTCTCTCCTGATTGAAGGTCAATAAGGTATAGGTCAGCCTCCCTGTGCCAGATGGAAAAGGTCCCGTAGTTGTGCAGTGTAAATACGAGATATTTTCCGTCAGGTGATATTCTTGGGAAAGAAACACTTTTATTCACCGAAACTGCGTCAAAGACAATCTCGCTCCTGCCAAAGCACCGTGATCCCGGATCAAAGGCTTTCCTCACAAGATTATAT
>CAZIAU010000224.1:0-5559 GCA_964536755.1 uncultured Bacteroides sp.
TACACTGAAGAAGAATTTAAATCAGATGTGGATGAAAAATTGCAGCAACATACAAAATCACCATGGAGAAATTGAATATATAAATAGGCAGATATGGATCCATATGAGATATATAAATCCCGCCATCTTCCATATTTGCCACAAAACTGCAACGAGTTTTACTTCTTATGGATGGCGGGATTTTTTGTGGCTGGTTTCTCATCGAAACCTTACTACTTGAATAGGATAGATACTATATTATTAATATACTGAATACTGATACCCAGAGCCCCGTGAAAATTTTAAATGACATATCGGATTTTTATCATGGTCAGGAATTATTGAACTACCATAGCAGGAAGAAGAATTTGACCGAAGGAGACCAGTTCCTGACTTTCAAACCGGTTAATTCAATTACTGTAGAAGATCTTTTGAGCCAAATCTCAAATTTACTGGTTCAGTTTCCGGTCAGTTGTATTGGTGTCGTCGAAGCAGAAAGATCCATATTTCAGAGTAATATCCAGGATTACCGGGACATGTTTATTCCCGAATCTTTCTTTCACTGCCACATGATAGCTAAAAACACACCTGAAATTCTTGCCCTCCAACGTTCCTGGGTCGATTTGAACGAGGGATTGGTACTGTCTTTTCATCGTAAGGAAGTGAACAATCTTCCGGGATTAATCTGTTACTTCTCAAAACAGATCAACGAGAATCCAACTATCTGTATTTTTGTGAACTAAGCTCATATTGTGAAAACATTAACAAAATTTAACGCCTCAAATTTGCATCTCCCCATCTACCAGTATTATATTTACAAAAATTCTGTTGGAGTTTTCTCTCTTCCTTGAGTAGTAACCATCAGAGTTAGTCGATTATTAATTTAAAAACGATTAACTATGTTGTATGCACTCAAGGGAATACCAGCCAAAAATTTCCCATTTCTTAAGACCCAAGACCATGTTGTTTTGCTGGAACAATATGGTCCAATTCGATACGATGAACTCATCGTAGTCGAAAGAGTATTTCTTATTTCCTGGCTTAAATCACTTGGTAATAAGAAGATGTTAAAGCGTGTCAGGTCGAATCGGCACGAGTTTTTCCTTCTGATGCTTTATCGGGATACAATGACGTTCCGTATGGTGCCATTGCCGTACGTTGCTTCTTCTGATGAAGCTGAACTGGCTGCATAATTGTAGCCAGGATATTGTAATTGGCAAATTGCCAAGATTATTTCCTTGCCGTAGTAATCGGATACTATTCAAAATCTGAACTTTTCTCGGTTAGGTATTTATTCACCTTTAATTTATGTAATCATGTTTACACATTTTAACAGCAAGAATGAGCCTGACCAACTAAGTATAGTAGCTGTAGATCAGGTGTTTCAAAAAATCAAATCTGATATCGACATTCAACAACAATGCTCGCTAATTAGATCCCTGACGAAAGAGTACAGTCGGACCGGAGACCTTGCTACCAGGAATAAAAAAGAACAGGAAAAAGCAAAGCTTCCAGCGTTTATTCCATCCGGAGAGTTTTCATACAGAAGCAACAGTTCGCTTACAAAATACTGGGGTAGAATTGTGCTGGACCTTGATAATTTGTCAAATCCGGAATACTTGCGGGCAAAGATAAAGTCGGAAAAAGATCCAACGATACTTATGATGTTTCTATCACCTTCCGGGACAGGATTAAAAATAATACACCAGTTGGACCATCCCGTATTAGATTCACTGGAGGATATCATAGACTTTCATAAACAAGCATTCAGGTCCTTGGTGGCTTATTATGTAAAAAAGTACAAAGTCACAGAAATCGACGAATCTGGTTCTGATCTTTCAAGATTGTGCTATTATTCATATGATGATTCAGGATACTGTAATCCTGATGCAATCGGATGGAAGTTTGATTTTCAGTCACGTGGACGGTCCTCAGTCGCAATTATTAACACACAGATTGGAGGCTACTACAATACATTTGGACCGGATAATGAGCGTCTAAATGTGAAGGTTGTCAGGGAGATCATTCATTGGTGTGGTAGAGAAAATGTATATCTGCTGGACCATTATAATGATTGGATCAGGGCCCTTTTTGCAATAAGAAACACGTTCTCTGATTCAAGACTGGGTCTGGAGTTGTTCATGCAATTAAGCGCTACCTCACCAAAGTTTAAGAGGGAGGAATGTATTGAAAAATGGGATAGCACAGAGATCAATGAATTTGGACGTAAAGTCACGTTAGGAACAATCATTTATATGGCTAGAAGCCAGGGTTGGACCGCCCCCAGGAACTTTTCCGTAGGCAAAGGTGCAGCTTTAAATAGCTGGGTTACTTGCCTTGAGGAAAGCAATATCAGGTTGAAATATAATAGCCTTACCTACCAGTTATATTTCTCCGAACAGCCTCAGGGAGAAACTTGGCAGTTGGCCAATGATTATATTGAAGGCAAGTTGAAGCTGGATGTGCTAAAAATGGCGCTCAAAAAGGAGGAGTTTGACGGTTTCATCAAATATGTACCTCCCCGATATAATCATGTCGATGATTTTCTTGGCAGCTTGCCTGAATGGGATGGAACAGATAGATTACCAGAACTTACAGATACCTTACAATTATCCCGGGATAAGGGAAATCCTATTCCCGGGATACTATTGAGGAGGTGGATGATTGGGGTAATAAATGGTTTTCATAACCGACCGGAGAATGGATCAAATCCTTCCATATCCCCTAATGAAAACCTGCTTATTTTAATTGGACCGCAAGGGATTGGTAAAACCAGGTGGATGCGAAAACTCATGCCAGAAGACTGGCATTCGTTATTTGCAGAGAAGCTTAGTTTCAACTTTGACGATAAGGATGATAAACTTCTGTCCTGCGATAAGGCAATTATTGCCATGGATGAACTTTCTCCGATTCTGAACAATAAGGCTACTAATGAGCAGCTAAAAGGATTCTTAAGCCAGAAGACCTTCAATGTTAGGGTTGCATACGGAAGATACAATAATGTGTATTATAAAATAGCCTCCTTCATAGGTACTTCAAATCACAGTGAAATTATCACCGATCCCACAGGATCGCGTAGATTTTGGCCCATCGAAATAGAATCAGCGGACTATAACCATGAAGTCAATATGGCTCAATTATGGGCTCAAACTTATGCCTCATGGAAAGCCGGGGAACAACATTGGTTGAATAACGAAGAGCAGAAGATGCTCTCTGACTATAATGAACCATTTAGGAAAATTCACCCTTATGAGGAATACATTAATCGCTTTGTAGACCATGGTGATCAGCTTTGTACAGCCACCCAGATTGCCGAGCATATTAATGAGGTTTTAAATAATAAAAATGCTGTGAATCCAAGGCAGCTTGGTGTCTATCTGAAAAAGGCAGGTTATGATAATAAACCCAGATCGAGAAATGGTAAAACACACCGTCCTTACGAAGTAACATTATTGCCAGATACTGATTTGATAGAAGCCAAAGAACTCGTGCATCAGGACATCCATAACGACAATACAAGACTATTTGAGAATTAGTAAAGGTTTAAAATTGTACAGGATAATATTTTAAATGTTACGTTTGGGGAAGATAAGATGTAAGGATGTAATAAGTAAGGCGTGATGGGGATTACATTTATTTTTTATGTTGGTAATTCAATGTAATGATGTAAGGAAGCAAGATTTGTAATTGCGTCTATATTTTCATAATTGACCAGGTCCGCCGTATTATTACTGGCGGACCTGGTCTGCTATTCGGGAATGCCAATTATCGAGTTGCCTGTATGCAGCCAGGGTGCATACATATTCCAGGAATAATGTTTATCATTTGCCGCGAGAAAGTCTCCCAGAGGGCTTCTATTGAGCTCTGGAGGCTTGTTTGCTCCCGTATTAAAGGTCGAGCAATTTACGGCTCCATTCGCGCTTGGTATCCAGGTCAAATGATGCCAGGTAGCTTTCCGTGGTGCGGATATCTGAGTGTCCGAGACTTTCCGATATAAAAGCAAGGCTGGCACCTTTGTGTTTCAATACCGTCGCAAAACAATGCCGGGCCACATAGGTAGTAACCGGTGCTGTAATTGCAAGGGAATCGGAAATAGTCTTCATTTCCGTATTTACATCTGAGTAGAAATCATGCACCCGGTCATGAATCTGTTCAGGTGTTAATCCTGGTTTGAGAATAGGAAATACATAATTGGACGGTGTACTGTCAGGATTACCCCATCTGTTGATGATTCCCTGTACCTCTTTTGACATTGGAATAACGATGGGTCGTTGTTGTTTCCACGAATCCTTTGTCTTCGTTCGGATAAATGTAATCTGGTCGGTATCGACATTTTTATATTTCAGGTTGGCGATATCCTTCGGGTTAATACCATTACACAGGTATATAAAGAGCCACATATCTCTGGCCCATTCTTCCCTGCTATTGGGAACAGGCTTGTATTCCACTATCTTTTTCAGATCATCGCTTTTTAAGGCTTTCTTAATATTCCTGCCGGCTGGGATTTCGTACCTACCCTTTCCGAAAGGATATTGATCCTGAAAGGCGACACCGTCCTTTATAGCCTTATTATAAACTACACGAACGGTTCGAAGGTACATTCCGACGGTGGAGATACTTTTGCCTTTGTTTTCCATATCTCGCTGGTAAGATCTTAGCCAATCAACTGTAATATCATCAAAGGCTAGGTAACCATTTTGGGAAAATCCTCTAATCGAATTTAATGCACATTCTGCCATTTTCATGGAGCTGATTCTGTCCTCCTCTTTTGCTTTGTTTACTTCCTGTTGGAGATACATAATGGCATTATTTTTGGCTCCTCTTGGACGAAAGAACCTGCTTTCAAAATTTGGGAAGGAGAATGGGTCCAGTTCACTGATGATCGCATTGGCTTTAGATTCAATATCCTGCAGTCTAATTCTCAGATCCCGGAGATCACCCCGAACATTACCATTATACATTCGCTGAAAGTCCTCCTCCAATACTGAATATCCAACTCCGTAATATTTAGGCTTTCTGTAAAATGTTACTCGTAGCTGAATGGCCTGCGTACCATCAGTTTTACTCTTCTTTGATCGATGAGCCAGAACGATCTTTACTGTTGCTTTGCTTCTGCTGATCATAATACCACTTTTTAATTTTTATATATGGTATGCAGCAGCAAAGGCAGAGTTTTCAAATTGGCCAAAAAAATTTTCGCAGGATAAACATTTGAATAAACAACTTCGGCAGATAATGGAAAACTACCGCAAACAGGCGAAAGTTGAAAGTGTTGGCTGTCAATTACTTGGAAGAGACTGCCAAGAATCGGAAAACACCGGAAAGGAAAAAAATATGACTCATAATCAGGGGGTCGCTGGTTCGAGCCCAGCTGGGCCCACAAAGCCTTTCAAAGTTCAACCCTTTGAAGGGCTTTTTTTGATTTAATACCCTTATTACAAAATGGAGGAATTTTACCATTGGCTTTGTGACCCCATCCGGTCTTGAGCCCCCGCCGCAGTCAAGCTCCCGCTTAAAATGCTCCACCGGAGCTTTTCTTAACGGCAGGTCTAGGTTCAAGCCCAGCTGGGCCCACAGTTA
>CAZIAU010000225.1:0-5557 GCA_964536755.1 uncultured Bacteroides sp.
GGCACTACCATTGCCAATGACTCGGTTGTTACGGTCAATTATAAGGGCTATACCCTTGATGGAGTGGTTTTTGATGAGAGCCAGGAGGGCGACCCATTTGAACTTACAGTAGGTGATGATGCAGGTGCCATAAAAGGATGGAACTTAGGATTGCTCAGATTTAAAGAGGGGGAAAAAGGCCGCTTGTTCATACCTTATCAGCTGGCATATGGTGAAAGTGGACAGCTTCTAACTGGAACGAATTACTTCTCCATACTTCCATACGAACAACTCGTTTTTGAAATCGAGGTTGTAGAAGTTTCTCAAACCGATATTACGGAGACCGATTGATGAATCTGGATTACAGTGCCCCGTAATCAAGTATCTATCTTCCCAGCAGAAAGATCACGGGCCTTTTGTGAAGTGCAGGCTTTGCACTCTTCCATTTTTGTATTGAACGGGTATGGATGAACTCCGAATCCATTGTTATATCTGCAGCAATACACATCAGGGTAGCGCGATTGCATGTATCCAGTATGTCAGCCACCATGGCTTCATTCCTGTATGGCGTTTCGATAAAGATCTGTGTTTCACCCGTTTGTTTCATATCCTGCTCAATTAAACGAATCTTCCTTATTCTTTCGTGCCTTTTTACAGGCAGGTAACCATGGAACCTGAAAGACTGCCCGTTCAGGCCGGAAGCCATCAGTGATAACAGGATTGATGAAGGGCCGGTCATGGGCACTACCCTGATCCCCCTTTCATGTGCAAGTCTGACCACTGAGGCTCCGGGGTCGGCAACCCCGGGAACTCCTGCTTCCGAAAGCAGGGCAATATCTGATCCAGCGATCGCCGGAGCCAGGAAACCGGGAATCTTCATGCTATCGGTATGCTCATTCAATTCAAAAAATGTCAGCTGGTCAATCCGGATGTTATGGTCCAGATTTTTCAGATAGCGCCGGGCATTTCTCAGGTTCTCCACTATATAGACACGGATAACCGATGCCTTTTCTTTAATTCCGGGTGGAATAGTGTATGTCACATCCGGGTTGCCCAGGTTGTTGGGCATCAGGTAGAGGGCTCCCTTCATCATAATTTTTTATAAAAATAGTTATAACTTCGTGAACAGCGTAATGCAAAACCACACCATTTGAAAATTACTTTTCTGGGTACCGGAACATCACAGGGGGTACCGGTGATAGGCTGCAACTGTGCCGGTTGTATGTCGGATGATGAGCATGACAAGAGATTAAGGTCATCAATCCTGATTGAGCATAACGGACAGGTGCTTGTAATAGATACGGGTCCGGATTTCAGACAACAGATGCTCCGTTCGAAAACAAGAAAGCTGGATGCTGTTCTGTTTACTCATGAACACAGGGATCATATTTCGGGACTTGACGATATCAGGGCGTTCAACTTCATTCAGAAGAGTCCTATGGATATTTATGCCGAGAAACGTGTCCTGCGTGCCTTGAAAAACAGTTTTCCATATATTTTTGCCGTAAAGAAATATCCTGGCATTCCCAGGGTGATAATGCATAACATCTCCACAGAAGCATTCAATGTCGGTAACATTGAGATCCTGCCCGTAAGAATGATGCATTACCGTTTACCCGTGCTGGGATTCAGGATCGGGGATTTTGCTTATTTAACTGATGGTAATTTTGTTCCTGAAAAAGAAAAGAAAAAACTTACAGGGTTAAAATATCTTGTGGTTAATGCACTGAGGCGCCAGTCTCATATTTCTCACTTTGATCTTTCCCAGGCGGTTTCCCTGATTGAAGAGTTGAATCCGGAAATGGGTTACCTGACTCATATTTCCCACCAGATGGGACCAGCTAAAGATCTGGTAAAAGAACTGCCGGAAAGTATCAGGCCGGCTTATGACGGATTGGAACTGGATCTGTAGTTCCCTGCACCGGTCATGTTCCTTCCTGAAATAATAAAGAGTATGGCTGTGATTATACTCAATCCCATGAAAATGAATCCGGCCAGTAAAAGAGCCTGAGGTAGTGAGTAAATATCCTTCATCCATCCAAGTAGCGGGCCCGTTACAGCAAAGAGCAACCTTACAATGAAATTCCTTACCGAGAGCACGGTAGCCCTGATGTGTGAAACGGTGACCCGGTTTATATAATCCTTCAGGACAGGGGTGGCATATCCCCTGATGAGGTAAAATGCATACAGGACAATTAATCCTGTAGACATATGGAACTGACTCAGGACAAGATATCCCGTGGGAATTAGCAGAGCAATAATCAGAATTGAACGGGTCTGACCCATTTTTGACTCGATGTGATGTGCTGTATAGGAAGTAAGCGCCACGGACAGGTTGAGAGTGGTCCACAGCAGCCCGAACCACATTATATCTATTTTAGTGTATTCGAAGAATGGCTGTGCGAACCAGGCCATGGTGAGGGTGGCGGTACCTGTTATTGAACTGAATAGAATATTATATCTCAGAGTCCGTTCCTGAAATAAAGCAAATCTGGCGATATGAATGATCTCCATCAGACTGGCTTTAATCAGCGGGATTTTCCTTTCGGGCTCAACCAGGGTTATAGCTGCAGGCAGCGCCAGAAATGCCACGAAAGTCTGTGCAATGTATGGAACCCTGAGGGTTATTCCCGCCAGTAATCCTCCCAGGATACCGGCAATTGCCTCCGCAATGTTTCCAAGTGCAGTTATTCGCCCTTCAAAGCGTGTATATTTTTTTTCCTCTCCTTTTTCCAGCAACGAGTCATAAAGCATGGCAGAATCTGCACCTGAGATACAACTTTGTCCGAATCCCAGGATTGTTTCACCCAATAGAAATCCTGCAAAACCATAACTTAAGCTGTAGGTTGTGAATCCGACTGCTCCCAATGCGGCACCAATGATCAGCGTTTTTCTCCTTCCGATCACATCGGCCAGGTACCCGGACGGGATTTCCAATAAAACTATGGCAATGGAATAGACAGCCTGAAGCACCATAATATCCTTCATAGAAAGCCCGTTGCTTTCATAGAAAGGTACCACGATAGGCATATATAACATAAACCATTTGGCAATCTTGATCAGGTAAAGCCTCGCAATATTGGGGTGTATGGTTTTTGACACCGGTTGGTCATTTGCGGCAAATCTAAAAAAACCAGAGGATAGAGAGCCCTATGTTATAGAAAATATTTATCGAATTGGCTTTGTGTCTATCTTTGAAATCAAAGATCGGTTTATGGGCATGACCATGATAGAGAATATCCTTGCTGCGCATTCCGGAAGGAGTGTTGTTCTTCCCGGGGATATTGTGGATGTGAAGATAGATGCCAGGGTTGCAAGGGATTTTGGCGGAGCCAGTGTGGTGAATCATTTGGAACAGCATAAACTTGGACTGGATGACCCTTCAAAAACATTCTTTACTTTCGACTGTAATCCAACAGGATCGGACCAGAAATACGCTGCCAACCAGCACAGGTGCAGGAGTTATGCGCGTGAGAATGGTATAAGGATCTTCGATATCGATAAAGGGATCGGAACACATGTGCTTCTTGAGGAGGGCCTTGCATACCCGGGATCCACAGCTGTATCGACAGATTCTCATGCGAATATCCTGGGAGCTGTCGGGGCATTCGGACAGGGGATGGGAGACAGGGATATTGCTGCCACCTGGCATAAAGGCTCCACGTGGTTCAGAGTACCTCATACCGTGAGGATTGTCATGAAGGGCAAACCAGCCGCCTCGATTTCAGCAAAAGACATAGCCCTGAATCTTCTCAATCTGTTTGGTGCAAACAGCCTGCTGGGGTTTGCCATTGAGATTGAGGGAGACGTAGTCGATATGTTATCTCTTGATCAGAGAGTCACCATATCTTCCATGGCAACTGAAATGGGAGCCATAATCATCTTTTTCCCTCCCAATAAGGAAGTTATCAGGTATTGTGAATCCAGGGCCAGGAGAAAAGTGAAAGCGCCTGCATCTGACCGGGATGCAAAATATGCTGATGTCAGGGAAGTCGATCTGTCAACATTCAGGACCAGGATCGCTTTACCGGGCCAGCCACATCATACGTCAGATCTTCCAACGGAGAGGATATGGATAGATTCGGCGTTTATAGGTAGCTGCACCAACGGGAGGATAGAGGATCTGAGGTCCGCTGCTTCGATCCTGGAAGGCAGAAAAGTGGCCGATGGCGTGGTACTCAAGATCGTACCTGCAACGGACAGGGTGTGGATGAAATGCATGGAAGAGGGGTTGCTGGAAATCTTCAAAGAGTCGGGGGCACTGGTTTCAAACGCCGGATGTGCCGGGTGTGCTGCCGGACAGGTGGGGCAAAACGGTCCGGGTGAGATAACCATAAGTACGGGAAACCGTAATTTTCCCGGCAAACAGGGACTTGGGGAGGTATACCTGGCCTCACCGGCTGTGGTGGCAAGTTCAGCTGTGTGCGGATATATTAACGGAACGGACCAGATTCCTGAGAACCCCGGGAAAAGGCCTTATGTGCCGGTTCAAAATCCTGACCCAGGCAAACCTGTTAAAACCGAACAGGCACCTAAGCCTGTGGATATCTGTGGCAGAGCCTGGTATATTCCCAGGGATAACATTGATACAGACATGATATACCATAACCGTTACCTCTCTGTTACAGATCCGGAAGAGATGGGACAATATGCCTTTGAAAACCTGGAAGGTTATGAAGATTTTGTTTCGATGGTACAGAAGGGGGATATCGTGGTGGTTGGAAAGAACTTCGGATCAGGCAGTTCAAGACAGCAGGCCGTTGATTGCTTTGTTTCCCTGGGTGTTCAGTGTATCGTTGCTGAATCGTTTGGCGCAATCTATGAAAGAAATGCGATAAATGCAGCTTTTCCTATCCTGGTATCGGAACGGATCGATGAGCTGGATCTGGTTGACGGGGATGAGATGTGTATAAACTTTCAAACAGGAGTTATCCGTAACAGGTCCAGGGGAATTTCAATTGAATCCTCACCCTTCTCTGAGGTACAGATGGAAATATATCAGAATAACGGATTATTTTAAATAACTATAACTATGAGATTGATTATTCCAGAGGGCTATAAGCCGCTCATAAATTTAAAAGAAACCGAAAAAGCCATCGGGATGATGAAGGATCATTTCGAGGTCGGACTGGCATCGGACCTGAGGCTCAGGCGTGTAACCGCACCTCTTTTTATGTTAAAGGGTACCGGACTGAATGATAATCTGAGGGGAGTTGAACGCCCCATCAGTTTTCAGATCAAGGATATGCGGAACCAGGATGCCGAGGTGGTCCAGTCCCTGGCTAAATGGAAACGAATGATGCTGAGGGATTATGACATTCAGACAGGTTACGGTATTTATACAGATATGAATGCCCTGAGGCCTGATGAAGAACTGGATAACCTTCATTCGGTATATGTAGATCAATGGGACTGGGAAAAGGCAATATTTACTGAAGAACGGACCCTTGAAACGCTGAAAAGTACTGTAAAGAAGATATGGAATAATTTGAAACGAAGTGAATTCTTCATCCATACTTTTTATTCCGAAATTGTACCTTCATTGCCGGAGGAGATCACTTTTATTCATTCTGAGCAG
>CAZIAU010000226.1:0-5555 GCA_964536755.1 uncultured Bacteroides sp.
TTTGTGCCGTTAAAAAGATGATAGGGAGATCACGGAATTTACTTTCAGATCTTATTTTTTTGCACACCTCAAATCCATCTACCTCGGGCATCATAATATCCAATAAAACCAGGTCAAACTCCTGATTGTTTATCCATTCAAGCGCTGATTTTCCATTGGTGGCAAATTCGACATGATAATCCTCATTCCTCAGGGTTTTTCCAAGGACCTGAAGGTTATTCGGATTATCATCAACTATGATTACTTTCGCTTTCTTTTCCATAGGGCAGTTACTTAGTTGATGGATCACTCAATTTTTTTATTTTTTCAATCAGTTTTGGATAATTCCTTAAAAGATCCAATGCCTCTTTTACATTGAACTCATCCGTTGCACTGATAAGTTCAATGCCATATTTTTTAAGAATCTTACTCTGGTAGTGATCCCCAATGCCTGCTATTGTTTCTCCAAATATCTGTAATTCACCCATTGGTTGCCTGTGCTCGAAGGATTCCCAGGTCTTGTACAGATCGGATTCCAGTACTTTAATAAGCTCGGGTAGTTTTTTCAGAAGAGATTCCGGAAATTCTTCATCAAGAGATTCCACGTCTTTTTCAATTTGCTCCGGTTCAAGCAGCTGGTGGGGCAAATGATTAATCAGTTCCACATATAGGTCAGACAGTTTAACTGGTTTCATAAGGAGGCCGGCAAATTCGCTGTTCATGATTTTCATTTTTTGTGATTTCATAGCAGAGGCTGAGTATGCTAAAACAGGAATGTGCTTCAACTTATTATCCTTCTTAATTCGATCCAGAAATTCAAAGCCATCCATCATTGGCATTCTTATATCCGAAATAATTAAATCAGGGATGATCTCTTGCGCCAGGTTTATTGCCACCTCTCCGTTTTCTGCTTCAACCAGTCTTAAATCGGTGGTTCTCAATGCGTCAACCAGGAATTTACGGTTATGTTCAACATCATCAACCACCAGAATAGTTGATTCATCAAATATCACGGATTGGGGATCGATAAATAATTCAGTTACATGCGATTCAAAATCACGTAGATATGCCATATCCGGAATAACAACTTTAAATGTACTTCCCTTGCCCAGCCTTGAAGTAATGGTAATGCTGCCATTCATTAGTTCAACCAGCCTTTTTGTGATGGCAAGCCCAAGTCCTGTTCCGCCAAAAACTTTTACATTGGTTTCTTCCTGTTGCTGAAATGCGTCAAATAGTTTTTCCTGAAATTCCCTTGAAATACCTATGCCGGTATCCTCTATCTCAATAACCAGGTCGATAAATTCCTCAGTATTACCTTTTCGATCATTAATTAGCTGTGGATTCTCAGTCCATACGGATAGCTTGACATATCCTTTTTGAGTGAACTTAATCGCGTTCCCAAGCAGGTTTACCAGGATCTGCCTCAGTCTTAGTTCATCAGTACAAAGACCTGCAGGAGTGCCTGAAGAAATCTCAAGAAAAAAACTTATTCCTTTTTCAGTGATTTTATACAAGAAGATTTGTTCCATTTCACTGAAAAAAGCCTGCGTTTCAATAAAATCGAAACTAAGTTCCAATTTGCCGGCTTCAATTTTCGCCAGGTCAAGAATGTCATTAATAAGGATTAACAAACTGTTGCCACTGGACCGTATCGCATTCAGGTAATCTTTCTGGATCTTTTCTTGTACCAGCGGAGTTAATAATTCTGCATATCCCAGCATTGCATTCATGGGTGTGCGGATCTCATGGCTCATGTTGGCGAGGAATTCACTCTTTGCACGATTGGCTTGTTGGGCAGATTCATTGGCTTTTATCAGGTATTCCTGCATCGCTTTGTTTTCAGTGATATCACTGATAGTTACTGCAAAATGATCTTTTCTATGTGAGAAACTATGTACTCTGAAGTATTTCTTGATAGGTTCGGAATAATTCTCAAATACTATTTCTTTACCCGTCTTGGCTACCTGTCCATATTTTCCTATCCAGTCTATCGGGTCCTTTTCAATTCCTGGCAGCACTTCCCGAACAGACCTGTCCCTGGCTTCATCAATCTTTAGACCTGTAAGCTCCTCGAATCTGGGATTCATATCAAGAAACAGGTAATCATACGGATCCCCATTTTCATTGTATATCATCTTATGTAATGCAAAACCTTCGTTCATATTATCAAACAAAAGCCGGAATTTTTCCTCGCTTGCTTTCAGTGTAATTTCAACTTGTTTCTTATCTGTTATATCCCTCGATATCCCAAAAGTGCCAACTGTTTCATTATTCTCAATCAGCAATGGAAGTTTTACTGTTGAAACCCAGCTGATTCTACCATCAGGCCAGGTTTCTTTTTCCTCTTTCCAAATTGTGTCGCAAGATTTGATTATTTGCTGCTCATCATCGAAAGCCTGCCGGGCATGTTCTTCAGAGAAAAAATCAAAGTCTGTTTTGCCAAGAATTTTTTTCGGATCTTTCAATCCGAGATATTCAGCCATTGCCTTATTGACTTTTAAAAAACGGCTGTCAATATCCTTAAAATAAATATTGTCAGGAATATTATTCATAAACGTATTCAAAAGATAACGTTCATTCTTCAATTCTTTTAAGGCGTTTTTTCTGATTGATATATCAATGATGATCCCATCCAAATGATCCACATCACCTTTGGCATCCATAATAATTTGTCCATGTTCCAGAACCCAGATTATGTTCCCATCTTTGTTGAAAACCCGATACTCAATTTTGTATTTTTTTATTTCTTTTTTAATTGCATTTTTAATCTGAATTTCTACATGATCCTGATCTTTGGGATGGATTATACTGGAAAAGGACCGCACTTTATTTGAAATAAAATCAGCTGCGGGGTATCCCGTCAATACCTCTATGTTGTCACTTACATACAACATTGTCCAGTTTTTATCCATTTTGCAGCGATACACAATACCAGGTATATTTTCAACCAGCGTCCGGTATCGCTCTTCATTCCTGGTCAAATTTGCTTTGGTATTCTCCTGTTTTGTAACATCCTTTATAATACCAATGATACCAGTGGTATTATTCTCTTCATCCCTCAGATAATTAACTGACGTATCTCCGGGAAATATATCTCCGTTTTTTTTCTTGAAATTAACTGTTAAATGAAAATCAGAATTGTTATTGTTCTTTTGCAGCGTATCTCCAAGTCTACTGAACTGTTCTTCGTTTTCATATAAACAAAGTGTTTGTTTCCCTTGGATTTCCTTTAGGGAATATCCGAATAATGACGTGAAAGCAGGATTTATATCAACTATTTTCCTGTTTATGTCTGTAACAACTATGGTATCCCTGATGCTGCTAAACAGGTGACTGTATTGATTTTCCTTTTCTCTAAGTACTTTCTCCAAATGTTTTTGTTTGGTCAGATCCATAAATGATATCATCATGGCTACAGGACTTCCGGTATAATCGAGAATCAAATTTGCAACGCCCTGCAGGGGAAAAATAGTCCCGTTCTTTTTTTTCCCCGTGATTTCTCCGGACCATTTTCCTTCTTGTTTCAACATTTGGTTTATTGCTTCTGCCATATGCTCTCTTTCCAAAAATTCTCCCGGGAATCTACCCAGGATTTCGTTCTCATCACTATATCCCCATATTTTCAGAAATGCTGGATTGACATAGGTGATATGTCCCTGCAAGTCAGCTAGTGCAAATCCGCTGGGTGAAGATTTAAGGGTGTCATTCTTTAGATGCAACTCTTCAAGTACCTTCATGTATTCGGTCATGTCCTCAATGACCGAGATAAAATATTTGGAAGATCCCGATGCATCACTTACCAGAGAATCGGTCAGATTCACCCACACTTCAGAACCACTTTTATGAATGTAGCGTTTCTTTATAGAATAGGTTTGTTGTTCTCCCTTTAATACTTTTTTTAAATTTACCAGACCAGCTTCCAGGTCATCTGGATGAGTGATATCCTGTAAGGTACGGGCAAGTATCTCTTCTTTGGAATAGCCAACAATGTCGCAGAACCGCTGATTGATCCTGAGGAATTTGCCATCAGGAGTAACATGGGCAATCCCCACAGCAGTATGATCAAATGAGTTCCTGAAAAATTCGTCTTCAAGTGTGCTATTCTTCTCTGTCTCTTTCCTGATTTTGAGTTCCTTGTGTAATGCGGCATTTTTTTGTAATAACGCTCTGTTTTGATCGTACAACTTATAATTTTCAGCTGCCTGTTTGATGACGATTTTAAGTTCATCCACACCCCATGACCTCAGAAGATAATATTGTGCCAGCTCATCCTTTATGGATTGTCGAACAATTGTATTCAGATCTTCCTGGTCCGCAAATAAGATCCGCTGTATCACAGGGTATTTTACTTTTACAAAAGCAAGCAATTCATCGCCAGTCATCCCTGGTATCCGCTGATAACTTACTAGCACATGAACCGGTTGCAGCTCAAGTAGCTTTAATCCGTCTTCTGCCGATGTGGCAAATTGTAGATGGTAATTATTCCCAAAGACAGACATTAATCTCTTTGGTGTTGTCTCATTGTTATCCACGAAAAGAATAGTAGCTTTGAGAATGGGTAGTACTTCATTTGTTTTATTCATGACGGCGATTGGTATGAATTTATCTGAATTCTTTATCTAAGCTAATGAATTTCTTTAACCATTCAACATAAAATATTGACATTTAACAGTATAGATTAGTTGTCTAATTAGTCTCTTTAACATTCAGACTTATCGTTCATAACGAAACCATCAATCTTGTTCAGTTTTTATTAAGGTTTTACAGTTTATAATCAGACATCCAACTTATTGTCACATTGAAGCTTTTAACCATATGTTTAATCAGAATAGATACAGTATTGTTACCTCATTGATACAATAAATTTTTATACCAGTTTTCTATTAGGGGGTGGCAGAGAATGGCCTTTTTACAAACCCGATATGTAAAGACTTATTTACATTGATCACGTCTATGTTGAAAACTAAATCTCTTTAGTTTGTATTTTTCACTTAAAAAGTACTCGGGGATTTCAATCGAAAAGTGATCATTTTTATTTTTAAGCTCGGCCTGTTATGGCTGGCATCCACCGACCAGGTGATCTGCTTGATATATTCCCCGAGGGAATGATGTATCTTTATAACAAGTGAATATTGTCTGACCGTTTTGCATGCTTATCATCCTGACCTCACCTCTATCCCGGGTCATGCTTGAAGTAGTGATTTCGTGCAAGCTGATTTTATGTACCTTTAAAAGAGAATCCAGAACATAACTCCTGAAGAAAAATGAATAAAAATCTCCTGATCCTTGCCGTACTTGTCATGTTTTTAAGCGAATGTTCGTCTGATCAACAGGGTAGTAAAAGTTATTTTGAATTTGTAAAGACAGGCGTGCTTATTGAGCCGCCGGAATCCATGTCCCGGGATAATTTTACCATCGGGGCTTACTATCCCACCCTGGTGAAAATGGATTCTGTAGAGAATTTCCCATATAATTATGCACTCTATTTTTCCACCGATCATGCAAGTGACGAAGGAGGAATCTGGCTCTATCTCTGCAATGATAAGTCCCTCATTTTCTCCTTCAAAGATATC
>CAZIAU010000227.1:0-5544 GCA_964536755.1 uncultured Bacteroides sp.
GAATTCTAAAAAAACACCTCAGAACTGTAGCAATGTTCCAGCCTGATGATATTCTTAATCATTCGTTAAAACCTCCGGGGAGTACCCTTCTCTTTGTTTTTTAGGTCGGGCTGATTGGTTTACTCAAGTTACCCTTAAATTATTTGAATACCAGAATAAAAAATGATTATTTTAGTAATGAGCTTTGCCTAAAAAAGATAGTTATTGACTCAATTTGCCGGAATTTGCATCACTGTTCAAACGATGTAGAACATCTTGAAAAACAGAATACAACACATAAAATCAGTGAAGATTTCATACCTGGCACTAATTTACTCTATTACAGCGTTATGAACTGTAGCATGTCCCATGTGTACTCATTTTCAATGATATCATGTTTTGCTTTGGCCATTAAAAAATTACTCACCTCACACCGTCCTAAATATCTCTATTTCTCTGCATTTTGTTTAGGAATGATCATTATGATCAGGCCTACTAATGGAATTGTTCTATTATTCATACCATCATTGGCAGGCTCTCAAACCGAATTCAGGGAACTTATCATGGTTCTGATACGTCGATGGGGTCATTTGGTATTCTCTCTCCTGTTGCTTTTGCTGATTGTTTCTATGCAACTATTCATATGGCATGCACAAACAGGAGAATTTTTCCTTTGGTCATACTCAAATGAGGGTTTTTACTTTTTAAAACCGCAATTTTTTCAAGTGCTGTTTAGCTTTCGCAAGGGCCTTTTTATTTACACGCCCCTTGTGCTGGTTTCTCTTTTTGGACTGGCAGTAATTTTCAAAAAGAACAAATTCCAATTCATTAGCTTCATGTTCTTTTTACTAATTGCCACTTACATCATCTCAAGCTGGTGGAACTGGTACTATGGGAATAGTTTTGGACTCAGGGCATTTATAGATTTTTACCCGGTTTTTGCTTTGCTTCTCGGTATATTGTTGGAAAACACCTTAGGCCTGCTCCGCAGGACCATTTTGATCATTGTGCTGATGATCTGCTTTTCCCTGAATATGATTCAGTCTTACCAGTACCATTCAGGGATTTTACATCGCTTCAGCATGAATGCTGAAAAATACAAGTACGTTTTTCTAAGAACTTCTGATGGTTACAGAAATGCGCTGGGTGGGAATATGGATATGCAGCCTTACAGCAAACATCCAAAGGAATTGATCTATTCAACCCTGAACGATTTTGAAAGAGAATACCCAAGGTGGAATAACGGGAAAATATTAATAGTAGAGGACAGTGTATATAGTCCGGGCAGAACATCTAATAAATACGGTGTCTATTCGGCCAATGAATTTGGAACAACCCTGGTCATTCAGGATGACTCAATGTTCTATAATTCGAGGAAAATATTTGTGGAAGCATCCCTGAAAAGGCTGGAACTGGAAGACAACAGCTCTTCAGAAGCGCTTTTTGTTATAGATATCCGGAATGACAATAATGAAAGTCAGTACTATTACAGGTTTCGATTAAACGATGTCCCGAACCAGAATAGGAATACATGGAGAACATACAACTACTCCTTCGAAATCCCCGGACTCAAGTCACCTGATGAAAGAATAGCAATCTACATTTGGAATCTGAAATACCAGGACTTTATCATTGATGATTTCCAGTTGAATTTTTACAGGGTGTATTAAGTGGGCCTGAAAAGAAAATCCTTTTTGAATTGACCAAATATTTCAATGGAGTTCCGGGATTCTGTTCCGAAAAGCATTGCAAATATCCTTCTGAAATTGTTAGCACTGCACCCACGGTGGCCAGCGCCGGCTGGTGATCACCATCACCTGGTGACCATGTTATAGAATAGTAAAAGTCCGTATATATTTTATCTAATTTTGAGCAACACCAAACCAGGTTGCTCATGTCCAAATTAGTATTGCTGGGAGACGAAGCCATTGCACAGGGGGCGATGGATGCAGGACTTTCGGGAGTGTATGCTTACCCCGGAACACCTTCCACGGAAATTACTGAATACATACAACTATCGAAGGTATCCCGTGACCGCGGGATCCATTCCGACTGGTCGGTCAATGAGAAGACGGCAGTGGAGGAGGCACTGGGTATGTCATATGCCGGAAAACGGGCCATGGCATGTATGAAACACGTGGGTCTCAATGTGGCTGCCGATGCTTTTATAAATGCGGGTATGACGGGTGTGAACGGCGGATTACTGATAGTGGTGGCTGATGATCCTTCGATGCATTCCTCCCAGAATGAACAGGACTCCAGGAATTATGGGAAATTTGCATTGATCCCGGTACTGGAACCCGCTTCACAGCAGGAAGCCTATGACCTGACCAGGTACGGATTCGATTTGTCGGAAAAGTTCAGGCTCCCGGTTATGCTGAGGATTACAACTCGTCTTGCTCATTCACGTTCTTCAGTAATAACCTCTGAGAAGCAAAAGGAGAATCCATCCTCGTTACCCTCCGATTTAAGGCAATTCATTTTACTGCCCAGTTTCGCCAGGAAAAGATATAAATCACTGATTTCAATTCAGGATAGTCTTGTAAGCGAAGGAGAGGAATCGGGACTGAACAGGATCGAACCGGGAGGCAGCCTGAACCGGGGGATCATTGCTTGCGGTCTGGCCTATAACTATTATAAAGAGGTGGATAATGCATCGGAGCTGGACCATCCAGTTATGAAGATAGTCCAGTACCCTGTTTCTCCAAGGTTACTGCAGGAATTTACAGGGAAAGTTGATGAGTTGATCGTTCTGGAGGAGGGGGCACCCATTCTGGAAGAATCCCTTTCCGGAATTCTGAAGAACAATTATAAAATCAGGGGAAGACTTGACGGTACATTGCCGAGGGATGGAGAACTGAACCCGCGACTGGTAAAAAAAGCTCTCGGTGTTCAACTCGAATCTTTGAGGGAGATTCCCGGAGTGGTCAGGAACAGGCCCCCGGCATTATGCAAGGGTTGCAGCCATATAGACATGTATAACGCACTGAATGAAGCAATTGATGAATATGGACCGGGCCGGGTATTCTCAGATATCGGGTGTTATACACTGGGAGCACTATCACCCTATAATGCCATCAATTCATGCGTGGACATGGGCGCATCGGTGACCATGTCCAAAGGTGCCGCCGATGCAGGGATCTTCCCTTCTGTCGCAGTGATCGGAGACTCCACTTTTACCCATTCCGGGATGACCGGTTTGCTGGATGCGGTGGCGGAGCAATCGCCTGTCACAGTTATTATTTCTGATAATTCAACTACCGGGATGACCGGGGGACAAAAGTCTCATGCAACCGGCCGCCTGGTAGAAATATGCAAGGGTATCGGCGTTGATCAGGAACATGTCAGGGTGATTAACCCTCTCAGAAAATATCATGATATTAATGTGAAGACAATAGCTGAAGAACTTGCATTCAGGGGAGTATCTGTGATTATTTCCCGGAGGGAATGCATACAAACCAAGAAAAAAGTGCATAGTGCATAGAACAGTGCATAGTGCACAGTAGAAAGTGCAAAGTATGAAAAAAGATATAATTCTGGCGGGGGTAGGGGGACAGGGGATCCTCTCCATTGCAGCGGTAATTGGAACGGCTGCGGTGGAATCCGGTCTATACCTCAAGCAGGCGGAGGTCCACGGAATGAGTCAACGGGGCGGAGCGGTAGAGTCACATCTCAGGATTTCGGATAAACCGATAGCATCGGACCTGATACCGGAAGGAGAATGTGATATCATTATCTCGGTGGAACCTATGGAGGCCCTGAGATATATACCATTCCTTTCAGAAAATGGATGGGTGGTGACAAGCAGCAACGCTTTTAATAATATTGAAGACTACCCGCAGGAGGAACTGTTGCTGGCAGAGATCAGTAAGATAAAGAACCATAAGATCCTGGACGCGTCCTCAATTGCAAGAAAGGTTGGATCCCAGAAAGTCACAAATATTGTGATGCTGGGTGCAGCATATGAGTTCCTGGGCCTATCTGCGGAAAGTCTGGAGGGAGCGTTGCAAAGGCTTTTCGGAAGGAAAGGGGAGGAGATCGTAAATATGAACATAACAGCGTTAAAGGCAGGAAGAGAGATTGGTTAAACAACTTTTCCGGACCTCTGTTATATTGAAAATAGTTCCCGATGTTTACACAAAAAGACCTTCAGCAAATAAGCCGAAAAGAGATATCGGTAGATGAAATAGACCGCCAGATCCGGTTTTTCAAAACCGGCTTTCCGGCTGCTGATATATACCGGCCTGCCACTCCGGGTCGTGGAATAATCTGCCTGACGGAAGGGGAAGAAAAGCACTTCATTGATCAATTCCGGCAAATGGGGCCGGATGTTCATATTACCAGGTTCATCCCTGCCTCGGGAGCTGCCACCCGTATGTTCAAATCACTCTTCTCAGCTGTTGATCATCTGGAAAAACTATCAGATAAGGAACAGAACAGGTGGATAGAGAGGGAACCTGAGATAAAAAGCTTTTTGGATAATCTGACAAGCTATCCATTCTATGAGGACCTCAGGTCAGAGAAGGATAAGGCACCGGTTGATCTGCTGAAAATGATTCTGGGTGAACCGGGACTTAAATACGGGAGCAAACCAAAAGGATTGCTCAAATTTCACAAATACAGCCGGGAGATCAGAAGAACTGCGTTCGAAGAGCATATTCTGGAGTCTGCGGAATATTGCTCCGGAAGGGATGGATCCCTTCGATTGCATCTTACCGTTTCACCTGATCACCTGGATGGATTCCAGACCGAGGCTGCCAGGATTCTCCCCCGGATTGAGAAGGAAACAGGATTGAATATTACCGTGTCCTATTCGTTCCAGAGACCAGAAACAGATACGATTGCGGTAGGTCCTGACAATGAACCCTTTCGCAATCGGGATGGATCTTTGCTTTTCAGGCCCGGGGGACACGGGGCCCTGATTCAGAATCTTGATGCGCTTGACTCAGATATTATCTTCATCAGCAATATTGATAACGTGGCACCTGACAGATTGAAGGAGCTGCGGGTACATTACAAGATGGTTCTCGGGGGTTTACTTCTTGAGACAAGAACCAGGGTCTCTTCCTATCTGAAGCAGTTGTCGGGTGGGGACCCGATTGATAAATCCCGGATGGACAGTATGGTTGACTTCCTGCATAAACATATTGGTTTGGATATTCCTGATCACCTGGCAGGAATGGAGGCTGGTGACATGAAGAACTGGTTCATACAGACATTAAACCGTCCCATAAGGGTATGCGGGATGGTAAAGAACGAGGGCGAACCGGGTGGAGGCCCTTTCTACGTGAGATCAGAATCGGGTGAGCTCTCTCTCCAGATCGTGGAATCCTCACAGATCAACACGATAGATCCTGAGAAAGCCAGCCTGTTGAAACAGTCTACCCATTTTAACCCGGTTGACCTGGTATGTAGTACAAGGGACTTCACCGGGAATAAATTCCGGCTTGCAGATTTCATTGATCATAATGCTGGCTTTATTTCAGAAAAATCGGTCGGGGGAAAAACTGTAAAAGCCCTGGAACTTCCGGGTCTCTGGAATGGTGCCATGGCCCGGTGGCTTAC
>CAZIAU010000228.1:0-5535 GCA_964536755.1 uncultured Bacteroides sp.
GATGACTGGTACTATATCATCACCCCTGTGATGGTGCATGGTTATGATTCCCCTGTGGGGATGCTTGGCCGGACGAAGGATTTTGAATCATATGAACGTATTGATATCATCACCCAGCCTAAAAACAGGGGGGCATCGCTTTTTCCTGAGAGAATAAATGGGAAATATTATAAGCTTGACCGTCCCGGAGGTGGAGATGGCAGTAATGGAGATATTTGGATCAGTGCATCGGAGGATCTGGTTTACTGGGGTGAATTCAAGCCGGTCATTGCTGCCGGTTACCGTTTCTGGAATGTTCAAAAGATCGGACCGACCCCACCTATAAAGACCGATGAAGGCTGGCTGGACATAATCCATGGAGTATTCGCTCCTGCCGGTGGGGGATATTACTATATTGGCGCCATCTTACTGGATCTCTATGAACCTTGGAAAGTCATTGGTAAGACCAACAGTTATCTGATGATGCCCGAAGAGGAATACGAAAGACATGGTAATTGCGATAATACGATCTTTCCCTGTGGTGTGATACCAAAATATGAAGAGGATGAGCTCTGGTTATATTACGGTGCGGCAGATTTTGCAATTTGCCTGGCTACCGGTTCATTAAGTAAAATTGTTGAGGCCTGCCTGAAGGGTATTTAATCGTTACTCTGTTATTAATGTTTGTATAATCCGGAATAGTGTAATGAAGGAAATAATGAAATTTGGCTGGATCCCCCTGTTTTTTCTATTATCCGTGCTATCCGTATCCTGCGGGAATGAGGAGATGCCGGAGAATGAATTCATTTATGCCGAGAACGGGCGCTTATATTTTCCCGGTGGGGAAGAAGTGGCTTTATGGGGAGTGAATCTGCAGCCCTGCCTCTCCTGGGAATACAACAGTCTGTTTAAACTCATTGGAGTTCCCCTGGATGCGGACACTTTAAAGAAAGCGACGGATGATGCATTGGATGAGATCCAGAAAATGGGTTGTGACCTGATCCGTTGCCACCTGACACCCTCTGACTTTACGGATAGTATGGGCAACCTGGTGGAGACCGTCTATCTCGACCTGCTGGACCATATGGTTGCAGAAGCGGCCGGACGGGGGATTTACGTATACCTGACATTTTTGAACACGGATATGGGATTCGATATTGATGTGGATGAACCGAAGGAACATACGCCCAATTTTGTGGAAAATTCATTCGGGGGGAAACTGGATCGAAAACATCTTATTGAAAATGAGGAGATTGCAGAAAAATCCAAAAATTATATAAAGCAGCTGTTAAACAGGGTGAATCCCTATCTGCAAGTAGCCTATAAGAACACTCCGGCCATGGCTGTTTGGGAACCGATCAATGAACCTCTCTATTATTCCTACGAGGAGATCAAAGAAACGCCCTATTACGAGGATTATAAATCGTGGGTGTCATCTAAGGGGCTTGCGGATACAAAAGAGGATTATGCCTCATACCGTTATGACATGGTATTGAACTATATCAATGATATGTATGATCTTATCAGGGGAACCGGTGCGGTGCAGCCTGTTGTGTGGAACTGTAACTGGAACGGGATGATCAGCGGGAATGAGGAAATTTTCGATGCCATCGGGGCTTCAAAGGTCGAGGTGGTATCATTCTGTAATTATCCCGGGCAGAGTGTTTGTAAAAGACCCTATACAAAAAATCCTGTTGATCTCTCCCGTTATGACTTTTCCTCTTTTTTGTCAGATTCATATGAAAAAGAGGATTGGTACGGGTGGGTTTTGCGTCCCGATTTTATGAAGAAGGCCAAAGTCGCTTACGAGTTCGAAATCTTTTACAACCAGAGTGGCTATCTCTATCCGGCCCAGGCAGAGTTATTCAGGGCCCTTGGTGTCCAGATGGCCTCCATGTGGCATTACAGCATGCCACGCTATGCTCCCTACAGGAACGGCTCGCACCATCTGAGCTTTACCAGTACCCCCCATAAAGCTGCTTCCTATGCAATAGCAGGTGAAGTCTTCAGGTCTTTGCCTCTTTACAAGAAATACGATACCGGATCGACGACTGAAAAAGTGGCCCGAAATTATATGTATTCATATGCCAGGGATCTGAGTATATTTTCATCGGAAGATAAATACATGTATTCCGGGAATGTTGCAGCTGGTGAATTGCCCAAACCGGTGCAGGGAATCAGCAGGTTGCTGGGTTATGGCAGTTCTCCGGTTGTGAAATACGGAGGTACCGGTATATATACTCTGGATATTTCAGACAGCGAAATAATAGTGGATATAGAACCCGGCACCATTCAACTTAAACCGCTATGGGGAAAGGATTTCCTCGTAAGCCTTGTCACCAGGCTCGATTATTCGACTCCGCATACTTTTAAACTCTGTATGGATGGTTGGGAAAAGGATGAATGTGTTTTATACAGGATAGAAGGGAATGTGGAATCACAGGTTGAATGCGGGAAGAGTGATTCCATTTCGTTTGATGCTATTCCAGGGAAATACAGATTGACACTTAAATAATGCGTATCAGACAGGTTCCATTTACAGCACTATTTCTATGTTGTGTTCAAATCCTTTGCGCAGAGGATACGATCAGGGTGACGACAGACCGCTCTTCAGAATATATGGAAAGTGGATTCCAGATCGGTGTTACCCATACCCACTCCAACTGGCAGTATGGAAATGCAAGTGCTGTTGCCCGGGTAAAACAGAACTTCAAATTAGCACCGGTTATTCTTCAGAATGTTCACATCATGGGCTGGGGACCGGGTAATCCAAATCCTTCGCCCGGGGTCTATAGCTGGGGCAGCCTCGATCAGCGGATCGACATGATGAGGTCAATGAATGCTGAGATGATCCTTACTTTTTGTACCGCACCGGGATGGATGAAGACCACGGGTGAGGACTGGGAGATGAATGACCGCGTTGCTGATGAATATTTTGAAGAGTATGCAGCACTGTGTAAAAAGGCAGCACTTCGTTATCCCGATATAAAATATTTCCAGGTGTGGAATGAATTCAAAGGTTTCTGGAATAAAAGCCTGAATGACTGGGATGTGATCAAATATACCGACTTCTACAATATAGTATACGATTCGGTTCGTTCCGCCAGGCCCGATGCCATCATTGGGGGATTATACAAGGGATTTTCTGCAGAAATGGTAAATGGAGGAGTGCTAACAGCCGGTGACCACCGGCTGATTGATTACTGGCTGGAAAATAATACAGGGGCCGACTTCATTGCATTCGACGGATCCGTCCATGGATGGCCGTACGTACCTGCCCCGGAACAGGATCTGATGGAAATTACTTCATGCTTTGGAAATGTTGCTGCAGCG
Organism: uncultured Bacteroides sp.; assembly: GCA_964536755.1. Classification (GTDB taxonomy): domain Bacteria; phylum Bacteroidota; class Bacteroidia; order Bacteroidales. Next base: position 3,313 of record CAZIAU010000228.1, read on the forward strand.
ATCAGAAAAAAAACAGATCTTCCAATCTGGGTTTCGGAGTATTATGCGGCGAACATAGTAGGCGATTCACTGTTTCAGGCCGCAAACCACGCTTCGGCCTACTACCACTCTCTTATTAGCGGTACGGCTGTTGCGCTGCACTGGGATCCCCTGAGTTATGCTCCGCTGGTGACCGGGACTGAAACTTCCGACGGCGGACAGATCACGCCGCACTACAAGGTGGTCCGGATGTTCAACAAATACTTCGGCCCCGGCAGAAAACTCTACAATACATCCTGTTCCGATCCGGCTCTTCTTGAAGTGCTTGCTTCGGCAACCAAGACTCTCCTGATCAACAAACAGCCCGATCCGGTTTGCGTTGAACTGGACGAAAAATGGATCCATCTTGATCGTTACCAGGTAATGCTTTTTGAAAGATCCGATACAGTGACCATGATCGAAGGTGAAACCCGGCCGGTCAGCATGTCTACGGAGAACTTGTCGGGGATAAAAAGTTAATCATACCGGAAGGCATTTTAGGTTCAGGAGTGTATATCATTTCTGTTAAAAGCAGGGATGTAATCAGAAACGAAAAAATAGTTGTTCATTAACCGGTTGGCAAAAATCAACACATTATGAAAAAACCAGTCTTTGACAGGCTTGTAATGACTCATTTTATTTTTGTGCTAATATCCGTTATTGGCTTATACTCTGGTGCATTTGCCCAGGGTCACGAATTTGCCTATGTGGAAAACGGGAGGCTCTATCATCCTGACGGGAGAGAGGTAGCCCTATGGGGTGTGAACCTGCAACCGTGTATCTCTTGGGAAAGAAGCATGTTGAGAAATGCTGGGGTAAAGAAAGACCCGGCAGTATACAAAAAGATGGTAGATGGTGCGCTGGACGAATTGGAGATCTTGAAATGCAAAGTATTGCGCTGTCATCTGACCCCGGCTGACTTTACTGACGGAAAGGGCAACCTGGTGGAAACCATTTACCTGGACATGCTGGATTACATGATCGCAGAGGCTCCCAAACACGGCATGTATACCTATATCACCTTTCTGAACCACATGAGACAGGGTGAGGTACCGGAATCATTTATGTTTGAGGTCGTGAGAAAAAGCAGGATATACGGGGAGGAAACGGGACGCTCCGACACATGGTTGTACAGACAGGCGAACCTGATGTTCGAGGAAGAATCTTTAGAATGCGCAAAAAACTATATCCGTCAGTTGCTGACACGCATCAATCCATACAACGGGCTGAAATATCTTGAAGATCCGACTAATATATTGTGGGAGGTGATGAATGAACCCCGCTATATGGACTATAACCAGATGAAGGCAGCTGAATATCACCATAAGCAATATCAGGCATGGTTGTCAGAACAGGATCTGGAGGATGAGAACGGGAAGCACTATGCCAGGTACCGGAAGGAAAGGGTGCTGAACTATCTGAATGACATGCATGATTTTATCAGATCTGCGGGGGCGCAACAACCCATATCGTGGGGTTGTAACTGGCATAAGATGATAGTTGGACGGGAAGATGTGTTCGCGGCGATTGCTGAATCCAAAGTGGAGGCCGTTTCTTTTTGTAACTATCCGGGTCAGGATGAAGCTCAAAAAAATGCCGGAGGGGATAATTACTGGGATTCATCCCTGGACCTGGGCAGACATGATTTTTCGGACTGGTTCAGGCAGTGTTATACAAACAGGGAGTGGTATGGCTGGTTGCTGGAAGCCCGCTTTTCGCAGAAGGCCAAGCTGGTTTACGAATTTGAAACCTTCTATAATCAAAGTGCTTATCTTTATCCGGTTCAGGCTGAATTCATGCGTGCGGTGGGAGTGCAGGTTGCCACTATGTGGCAGTACAGTTTCTCGGAATACGCTCAATACAGGTGCGGGTCGCATGTTCTGAATCTGAATACCACCCCGCGCAAGGCAGCATCTTTTGCCGTAGCATCTGGGATCTTTGAAAATACTCCCCTCCTTCAGGAATACAATGTGGATTCCCCAACGGAAAAAGTCAGCCATGACCGGATGTACTCCTATGAAAAGGATTTAAGTATTTTCTCAACGGATGATGTATATTACTATTCAGGTAATGTTTCCGGCAATGAAGTGCCCGGACCGCATTCAGGTGTAAAGGAGATCGTGGGACAGGGCAGTTCACCCCTTGTGGATTATGGTGGAAACGGAGTTTATTCCATAGAGATATCGGATAAGCGGGTTGATGTCT
>CAZIAU010000229.1:0-5509 GCA_964536755.1 uncultured Bacteroides sp.
TATATAATCCAGCACCTCGTCTCGTTCCTTCCAGGAGAAATCGATGTCAAAATCCGGGGGACTGGTTCGCCTGGGATTAATAAAACGTTCAAAGTAGAGATCCAGATCGATGGGATCCACATCGGTGATCCGTAAGCAATAGGCTACGATGGAGTTGGCACCACTGCCCCGGCCAACATGATAATAGCCACGTGACATGGAGTACCTGATCACATCCCATGTGATCAGGAAGTAGGAGGAAAAACCCAGCCGGTCAATGATCTCCAGCTCGTGCCTGATCCGTTTCATGGCTTCCCTGTTACCCTTTCCATATCGGTATTCCATTCCCTCTATGGCCAGCTTTTCCAGCAGGATCTTGTCATCGTGGCGGGTCCCGGTGAAGGTCTTCTTGTTTTTCACTGAACCAAAATCAAACTCCATCCGGCAATCTTTCACGATCCGTTCACTGTTGTGCAGGATCTCCGGGTAATCTTCATATGCGCAGCGCAGAAGGTCCGGCGACAGCAGCACCTCACTCTCCTTTGCTACCTGCCCGGGTTTCAACTGGCTCAGCAATATGTTGTGATCTATGGCCCTGAGGTGCCTGTGCAGTGCATGGTCACCCCGTGTAAGAAATGTCACCGGATGCCGGGCGACCAGCCTTGAATGGTCTGAATTCCACCGTGAGGTTAGGATCCTGTTCACTTCACCCGGCCGCACTCCGATCAACTCGTTATCGCGTAACTTACGGGTATGTACGGCCCGCTTCCCTCTTCCCGGGCCATCCGGCCCTCCCTCAGGATTGCGATCAAAATCGTAGATGAACCATACATCATCCAGCGGGGGTGCCAGATCGGGCAGGGGAAGCCCCGACTCGTTGTGATAGGAGAGGAAATCGTTCAACTCCCTGAATCCGTTTGGATTCCGGGCAATACTTGTATACAGGTGTTCATCGCCGTAGCGGAACTCGATCCCGGCAATGGGGTGGACCCCTTTTTCGTTGCATGCCTTCACAAAATCAACCATACCCGTGGAATTATTGATGTCGGTCAGCGCCAACGCATCAATACCCAGCCTGGCCGCTTCCTCCACCAGAGTTTCCACGGCCATTGTCCCGTACCTGAGACTGTAATATGAATGGTTGTTTAGGTAAATACTCACTTCGTTCGTATTAGTTAATAGTTAGTGGTTAGTTGGTTAGGATTCTAACTATTAACCAATAACCACTAACTTTTTTCATCTATACCAATACCTGAACCGCCTGTTTTTAAGATTGTCGACCTGCTGCCGGTCTTCAGGTGAAGGAACAGCTTTCTCCCTGGATGACTGTTCTGTTCGTTCCTCCAGGTCGCGGAGCTGTATACCGCTGGCCCTTCTGACCGAATCGGAGCCAAAGCGCTTGCGCAGTTTGTCTACAGCCAGGTAGAGGTGTACCATTTCCGAAGTATCTTCGAACAGGTCCAACTGCTGTACCCCGCGAATCAATCCGGAAAGCCGTATTCCCACCAGCCGGATCAGCATACGCCGCTGATAAAGCCGGTCAAACAGCTCCCTGGTTACGGGCATCAGTACGTGATCAAAAGAGGTATAGGGAACCCGTTTTTGCAGTGTGTGGGTGTCAAAATTGGAATAACGGATCTTTACCGTAATACAGGAGGTGAGTTTTTCCTCCTTGCGAAGCTGGAAGGCCAGTTTCTCCACCATGGAGGTGAGCAGGTCATGGAGTCCTGCCACATCCATGGTATCCCGCTGAAAGGTCCTTTCACTCCCGATGGATTTCCTTTCTGAATACTGGATCACGGGAGTGGGATCAATGCCATTGGCCTTCTTCCAGATCACGATACCATTTTTGCCCAGCAGGCTGTTCATCATCTCTACAGGGATCTGCCCCAGTGTACCGATGGTGGAGATTCCCATGGAACGCAGCAGGTGAAAGGTCCGGTCCCCGATCATGGGCATTTTCCGGATGGGGAGGGGAGAGAGGAAGTTCTGCACCTGACGGTCCGGAATCTCGATCTCTCCGTTGGGTTTAGCCTCCCCGGTGGCAATCTTTGAAACAGTCTTGTTAACCGAAAGTCCGTAAGAGATCGGTAGCCCGGTTTCTCTTATGATCCGCTGCCTCAGTTCATGGGTCCACCGCATAGAACCAAAGAACCGGTCCATTCCCGTAATATCCAGGTAGTGTTCATCAATGGAGGCTTTTTCATACACAGGAGCCTGTTCGGCAATAATGTCGGTAACCGTGCGGGAATAACGGCTGTATGCATCCATATCTCCCCGTATCACAATGGCCTCGTTGCAAAGCGACCGGGCCATCTTCATGGGCATGGCCGAATGCACCCCAAACCGCCTTGCTTCATAACTGCAACTTGAAACCACACCCCGGTCCGACATGCCACCTATAATCACAGGTTTCCCCTCAAGCTTACTGTTCATCAGCCGCTCCACAGATACAAAAAATGTATCCAGGTCCATATGTACGACAATTCGTGGTATGCTCATATGTTCACTTCGTTCACGTTAAAATGTTCACTTCGTTCACGTTAGGGTGCTCGCTGCGCGAGCGTTAGTGGTTAGTTTGTTCGCTTCGCGAACGTTCGTAGAGTTAGGATGTTAGAAAGAGTTAAAAAAAACCAACTATTAGCCATTAACTATTAACTTTTTTCCTTACATTTGATTAGTTATTAATCATTCATATGATTACAATATAATCATTTACTATATTCCACGCAACAATAAAAAGGATTTTAACATGTATTTTAATTCGAATATTAAACTCCTCCGGAAGCGCAAAGGCCGGACACAGGATGAAGCGGCAGAAGAACTTGCAATGAAGCGTTCTACCCTGAGCGGATATGAGAACAGAGTTGCCCAGCCCGGACTGGATACACTCCTGATGTTTGCAGATTATTATCGATTGGCCGTTGACACCTTATTGAAGGTGGATCTCTCCAGGTTAAGTGAAACTCAGCTAAGGCAGCTTGAACACGGTGAAGATGTGTTTCTGCGTGGAGGGAATCTTCGGATTCTTGCCACAACGGTTGATGATGGAAACCGTGAAAACATTGAGCTTGTACCTGTAAAAGCGCAGGCAGGATATGCCAATGGATTTGCCGACCCGGAATATATTAAAGAGCTGAAAGTGTTTCAACTCCCTTTCCTGTCAGTTGAGAAAAAATACCGGACCTTTCAGTTAAAAGGTGATTCCATGTTTCCCATTCCGGAGAATGCATGGGTTACCGGCGAATATGTTGTGGACTGGAATGAATTGAAAACCGGAGAGGCGTGCGTGATCCTTACCAGGGATGAAGGGATTGTATTTAAAATTATCGAAAACAGGTTTGCGAAAGAGGGAAAACTGGTCCTCTATTCATTAAATCCTTTATATGAACCGTATGAGATAACATCCACAGAGATTCGGGAAATATGGAGATTCATTCATTTTATCAGTCATGAAATACCCGAACCGGTAATTCCTGAAAATCAACTTGTAAAGACTGTGGCCAGCCTTAAACAGGATATGGATAGACTGAAAATGAAAATTCCGGGTAAACCGGAAGGGAGTTAATTTAATCCAAAATCATTTCCCAGCAAAGATTCCTGGTTCCGTATCATTTTCAGGTATCTCAACTGCCCTGCAAGATATACTTCTTTCTGTACCATGTCCGGCAAACAGATAAATTTAAATTTCTCTTCGGAAGAAAGATTCAGTGCCCTGATTACGTCCTGATGGGTTATAGCAGGCCGGTTACAGGGTTTCAGGAAATCCGAATCGAATTCATCTGTGTAGCTGTTTATCAGCCCGAGAAGATCACTGTTTTCAATGAGATCAGCATCAGGCAGGCGTTTTACCTTTCCTCCGGCATAAAGTTTTCCCTCAAGCTGCCCGCTGAAATTAATTATCTGAACTATGGAGAGGGATTCAATTGTTACCACCATTCTTCCTCCCGGACTTTCAGCCACCACATCTATTAACCTTACCTCGCAACCCAACTCCTGTATCTCCTTTTCTCTGACATAAGGTATTGCAAAAGTTATACCGGTGGTTCTCGCCTCCTCTATCAGTTGCTTGTAGCGAGGTTCAAAAATCCGCAGGGGTATGTCCTCTCCTGGGAAGAGGAATACACTTAAAGGAAAATAGGGTAATATATCGGGACTATTGCTCATAGATCTGTTTCCATGGAAAACTAACAATTGATTAATAATAATTGTTTAACTTTTAACTTTTGACTTTTCTTCATAATTCATATAAGCCGTTTAGAATTCCTTATTATATTGCAATTACCATGTGTTTTACCATTGAATTACATCTTACTCGAAAGGCTATTGAAGAAAGGTTTACCGTTGACACCTCCGCTTTATACGATTTTGACTTCAGGTATTTTTACAGAGCTTTCAGTAATCCATACTTACCGGTCATTACACAGGATCAACCCCGTCAGATACAGATGTTCCAGTGGGGGTTGATCCCGGGATGGACCCGAAATCGTGAAATGGCCGAGCACATCAGGCAGGGGACCTATAATGCAAGGGCCGAATCAATTCACGAAAAACCATCTTTCAGAGAACCCTTTCGTCGGGGGCGTTGCCTGGTTATTGCACACGGTTTTTTCGAATGGCAACAAATAATCAACGGCAGGATACCCTGGTATATAAGGTTAAAAAACAATGAACCATTTACTTTTGCAGGATTACACGACACCTGGTATGATCCGGATAGCGGAGAATCAGTAAACTCATTTTCAATCATCACTACATATGCAAACCCGCTTTTAGAAAAGATTCATAATACACAGAAGAGAATGCCGGTGATCCTTCCTCGGAAAATTGAAACCGAATGGATCAACGAAACAATCTCCCTTCGAAAAGCCTTTGGTTTACTGATACCCATTCATGAGAAGGCATTACACGCTTACACAATTTCTAACAGAATATCAGAGAAAGGGACCGATCCATTTGATCCCGATACATTAAAACCTTATGATCACCCGGTTACAGGAACCCTGTTCTGATTATTAACTTTTTGTTAATAAATTGTGTTTATTCTATGTTCACTTCTTAGGGCGTTTTTTTTTGGTCAGCACGCACTTTCCACATACTTTTGATTTTACCAAGTGAGCGATAAAAAGCCACTCAGTTCTTTAAATGATAGAATCACAAGCGTGCGGGGCAACCCGTGTGCGTGAACATGAGTCAGATGAACAGCTAACCAGGTATTGAAGCTGTTCTCCCGGTCTTCGGACCGGACTGCCGACTGGAATACCGGATGAGTTGTAAAAGACACATCAGGAGATTCAGAACTGAAACCGTAGAGTACCTGAAAACGCGGTGAAAGTTGTTTGCAGTTGAGCGTCGAAAATTGTCTTCGGGCAACAACGGTGCAAGTAATCCGATTCGTCGGATGGCAAAGGGAAAACGAAACTTCGGTCAAGTTTTCCGGTTTTAATAACCGTAACTTGGCGCGAATTAGTGACTACGGTTACTAACTAGCGGAATGGGAACCAGATGCAAATTTGGCTCCCATTCGTGT
>CAZIAU010000230.1:0-5507 GCA_964536755.1 uncultured Bacteroides sp.
CAAAGGATTCGATATCAGTAAGATCCCCTATAAGGTGGATAAATTCACCTGTAAGGCCTGTTCCAACCAGTGCGAGATCCGGCGTGTGCGGATCGAAGGTGAAAAAAAGCCTCTCTATTACGGGGGACGGTGCGAGAAATATGAACTTGACGAGCGTAAGGGAAAGGGAGAGGGGATCCCAAATTATTTTGATGAGCGCATCGACATGCTGATGGATGGGTTCGACCCTCAGCTCGATCCAAAGAAAAAAACCATTGGGATCCCGCGTGGCCTTATGGTTTTTTATCAGCAATTCCCCTACTGGAGCACTTTCTTCAAGGAACTGGGATTCAATGTAACTGTCTCGGAGGAAACAAGTAACCAGACCATAAAGAAATCCCTCAGCATGATCGTTGCCGAAACCTGCTTCCCGGTGGAGGTGATGCATGGTCACATTTATGAAATGCTTGAAGGTGACGCCGATTACGTTTTTACTCCCTTTATAATCAATTCAAAGGCAGAACCTGATAATCCGACCAGCAACACCAATTGCCCATGGGTTCAAACTGTACCGTTTATGGTCAGGGCATCATTACCCGAGGGACAAAGAGGAAAATTGCTCTCACCTACTCTCAACTTTCGTTATTATGGCAAGGTGGTCGAGAATGAACTTTACACCTCTATTGGGAAGCAATTTGGGATCAGCAGGAAGAAAATTGCAGCGGCCATGGCAGTCGCCGACCGGAAGCAGGATGCCTTCGAGGAGAGAGTAAAACTCCGGGGACGTGAGGTAATGTTAGACCTTCCGGAAAACCGGGAGGTTCTTGTTATCATTGGCCGGCCATATAATACCGGTGACCCGGCCCTGAATCTGGGGATGGTTGATAAGCTGATCAACCTGGATGTACTTCCCATCCCCATGGATTTTCTGCCGCTGGAAGAAGAACATATTACAAAGGACTACAATAAAATGTACTGGCCCAATGGTCAGCGGGTCCTTGCTGCTTCCCGGATAATTGCACGGGATGACAGGCTTCACGGAATATATATGGGGAACTTCCGTTGCGGACCCGATTCGTTCCTGGCCCATTTCGTTCACGAAGAGATGGCCGGCAAACCTTACATGGAGATTGAGATCGATGAACACGGCGCCGATGCAGGTATGATCACCCGCTATGAAGCCTTTCTGGACAGCCTGAAGGGATCCAGAATAGGTAAAGAAAGAGCGAAACGTGTTTATACTCCCAGGACCCTGGTTTCTTCCCCTATGAAGGACCGGACACTCTATTTCCCATATATGAATGATGCCTCTTACGCAATAGCAGCTGTTTGCAGGAGCTTTGGCATCAACTCCGAATCACTACCCGTGCAAACCCAGGAGGACCTGGACCTGGCCAGGAAATATACTTCGGCCAGGGAATGCTTCCCCATGATCGCTACCACGGGAAGCTTCCTGAAAAAGCTGATGGAACCGGGTGTGGATCCGGCGAAAGTAAGTTTCTTCATGCCGGATCACAACGGCCCCTGCCGGTTCGGTCAATACAACCGTTTTCAGAGGGTCCTGTTCGACAGGCTGGGATTCAATAAAACCGAAATTATTGCGCCCAGCAATGACAGTTCATATGAAGATATTTCCGCGGGACACGGGACCAAATTCAGGTATAATGCCTGGAAAGGTTTTGTGGCCGTGGATATGCTCCGGAAAATGAAACAGGAGCGGCAACCCTATGAGCTGGTAAAGGGTAGCGTAGAAAAGGTTTATCAGCAAGCACTGGCTGATCTGGTGAAATGTATGGAAAACGGAGGTGGTGACCTTACTGATACCCTTGCCCGGATTGCTCATACATTTACACAGATCCCGCTTTCTAATGGCAGCAGGAAACCGGTCATAGCCGTGGTAGGTGAGATCTTCATGCGGGATAATTCCTTCTGCAGTGCCAACCTTGTGGGCCGTCTTGAAAAATTTGGTGCTGAAACATGGATCGCACCTTTCGCTGAATGGCTCTCTTACTCTACTATACGGTATACCCGCGACAGTAAATGGAAGCGAGATTTCAAAGGGATCGTCAAATCAAAGATCCAGGAGTTCTCCCAGGAGGCTTCGGCGAAAAAGATTTCCAGGGTTTTCCATGGACTGTTCGATGAAGACAAAGAAGTTGCCGTTAAGGATATGCTCAATGCCTGTGGACCATATATTCACCGGCACTATGACGGTGATCCGGCTCTTAACCTGGGCACATCTGCAATCCTGGTTGACAAAGGGATATCGGGGATAGCCAATATTCTTCCTTTCACCTGTATGCCCGGGACCCTTGTTACTTCTGTATCGGACCAGTTAAGGAAAGACAAAGGCAATATTCCTTATGTGAGCATTGCTTACGATGGTCAGGAGGATGCCTCCATTGAACTGCGGCTCCAGGCTTTCATGCACCAGGCTTACCAGTACGCCGATGAGAAGGGCCTGATGATTATTGAAAAAGATCCGGCTCACCAGTGAGATAGCCAGAGCTTCAGAGCTCGAAGTGCAACATCCCGTGAGATAGCCATAATTTCAGAGCTCGAAGGGCAACATCCCGTGAAAGGTGATACTTTCCGGTCTTACATTTGCCTGCGCCACCTGGATCTCTACTCCTTGATTCACAGCACTGACCAGAGTGTCTGCATATACCGGGTCAATCTCCCGTGCAGGTGCGAACAGCCTTACATCCATTCGCTGTACTATGTAAAGCATCACTGCCCTGATCCCTGACACTTAATATAGCCATATGCCCGACAGTGCACAAAATCTGAACGGCAGTAATATTCAGAACGGTAGTAAAATTCCGAACGGTAGTAAAATTCCGAACATTGACACTCCCCGAAGATTATATTGTAAGTGACCTATATTGTCAGTAAATTGCAACAGGTAAATCTTAAATCAGACAACAATGAAACGAATGAACCGAACGATTTTATTCCTTTCCATGTTAGTCATGGGAATGGGCATTCAGAACTCTTATTCTCAAAGCCTCCGGACCATGATGAGAAATAAGATAATTGAGGACCAACTGAAGAAGCAGGCTAAAGAAGACAGCATCCAGGCAGTAGAGGAAGGCCGCGAACCGGAAGATAAACCCACCACGATGGATGAGGTATACATGGAGGCTTTTGGACTGAGGGGCAATGTGGATTATGAGGCCACATACAAGTTCAATTCATATATCCAGATGGAACTTTCGGAATTCAATAAGAGCGGTAAACTGAAGGATAAGACGCTTTACGATTCGTACGTCAACAGTGATCAGGTTGACTATGCCATGGTTTTCAAGGATAAAAATGACCGTTCCACTGTTATCTTCGATGATAAGAACAGTGCCATGCTGATGCTCACAGACAGTGACGGGGAAAAAACCGGTATTGCTGTCGCGATCGATCCGGAAACTGTGGCTGAAGAAGCTGAAGAATATGCCGAAGAAAACAACATGAACAATTATAAACCCCAGAAAACGGGGAAGACAAAAATCATCCTTGGTTACCTGTGCGAAGAGTACCTGGTTGAAGAGGAGGATTCCGAAACACATATGTGGATTTCCGAAAAACTGGGGAATCAGGTCCGCAAGGATATGCTGAGCAACCAGAAGACTTTCGGTGCAATATTCAATTATGCGTCATACGTTAATGGTATGATTATGGAATATGACGTGCTGGATAAGGACAATGGTGAAAGGACATTAATGCAGGTCACAGGGATTGACCTGAATCACTCCCATTCCATTTCAACCGGAGATTATACCATCATGAGTATGAAGCAGCCCTCAGGTGATTGATGGATTTCAAATCACTTCTGGCTAATATTCCCTCCGGGATTGAAAAGGAACTCATTATAAGGGAGGTCGGAAATTCTGAACGGCAATTTTCCTCCCTGCTTAACCTTGCATTAAATGATAAAGATCCGGTGGGATGGCGTGCCGCCTGGATTCTTGACGGAGCAGCGGAGGAAAAACCGGGACTGGTACCAAAGCATATACCTCAGATCGTTCATAAGCTGCCGTCTATTAAATCGAGTGGAACCATCAGGAGTCTTTTAAGAATGCTCTGCAGGTATAATATACCCGAGGAGGAACAGGGCCTTCTCATCGACCTCTGTTTCAAATATATGGTATCGGAGCTTTACCCTGTTGCCGTTAAGGTCCATGCCATGCAGATCATTTACAATCATTGCCTCCTGTATCCTGAGCTGAAAGATGAACTTAGAACGGTCATTGAAGATCAGGTATCCAATAACAGTGTGGGATTCATGGCAAGAGGAAGACGGATTATAAGGCAATTGGAGAGGCTGTAGTTGTCATTTTTACTATTATTGTAGCTTCGAAACCTATCCGCTTGCGAATATTCTTTATACTATATAAGCCCGCTGTACCGGGGAATATCGGGGCATCTGCAAGGGCCATCAAAACCATGGGTTTTCAACATCTGCGGCTGATTGATCCGTGCGATCATTTGAATGACCAGGCCCGCATGATGGCACACGGTTCAAACGAGATACTTGAAGCTGCAGAAATATTTGAAGATTTTGACCGGGCCACGGCCGGACTGGACCTGGTGATTTGCACAACTTCCAGGAAGCGATCCGCCAAACATGACTACCATTCAAGCAGGGACATCCTTGAACTCCTTCAGAAAAAAGGAAAACAACTTCAAAATGTAGGTATCCTGTTCGGGACAGAGGAGAGCGGACTGCCCAATAACCTTGTGCTCCGGTCCGATATGGCCATGAGTATCCCCATGAAATCTGCTTACCCGTCGTTGAACCTGTCACAGGCCGTGATGATTTCCGCCTATGAATTATCACCCCTGAACAGCCCAGGGAAGCCGGGCAAAGAGGAGCAAAAATCGGGTGAAGGTGCTGGTGAATTAAAGATCCGCACCCAACAGTTGCTTTTAGATCTGGATATCCCGGAAGGAAGCCCGCTTTTTCACCGGATCATGGAACGGATGGCAACGGCAGGGGAAATTGACATCCCTCTGTTCCTTTCAGTGATAGGGCGGATCAACAAACCAGGCTGATTATGGAACCTCTTCATATCCTTCTGGTCTACAACGGAAAGATCCCCACCATAAAATATGGCGGGACCGGCAGGGATATCTGGCACCTTGGCAAGGAGCTGGTCAAAATGGGACACACCATCTCTTTTCTTGTGGGGGCCGGCTCGTACTGCGATTTTGCTGAGGTCATTGCCCACGATCCGGGCAAGCCTCTTGAACAGCAGATCCCCGGTCATGTGGACCTCGTCCACTCTCATATCCCAGTCTGGGAACCCCTTCCCAAACCCTACATGATCACCCTTCACGGCAATTCCGGCCTGGACAGGGATTTTGACATCAACACCACTTTTATCTCAAGGGATCACGCAGCCCGGTTTGGCAGTGAAGTATTCGTATACAACGGACTCGGGCTGGAGGAATACGGCATCCCCGATCTGAAAATGTCCCGTAGTTATGTTCACTTTCTGGGCAAAGCCGCCTGGAGGGTAAAAAACCTGAAGGGG
>CAZIAU010000231.1:0-5498 GCA_964536755.1 uncultured Bacteroides sp.
TTTGTGGAAGGATACCTGGTTTGACCGCCTGTCAATTTTCTTATCAACACTCGGAATGTCACTGCCATCTTTTTTTGCAGCCATCCTGATCGGTTGGTTGTTCGCTTATCTGCTTGGAGATCTGACGGGTTTGAATCTGACCGGGAACCTGAAGGAGGCGGATCCCATGGGTGAAGGTTACAGGATTCGGATGATGAACCTGATCCTTCCTTCTATAACATTGGGAATCAGGCCACTATCCATATTTATTCAGTTATCAAGAAACTCCGTCCTGGATGTACTGAGCCAGGACTATATAAGAACAGCAAGGGCCAAGGGGCTTTCATTTTCACGGGTCATCAGAAAGCATGCCTTAAGGAATTCCCTCAATCCTCTGGTTACGGCCATATCGGGATGGTTTGCCTCACTTATGGCCGGGGTTGTATTTGTAGAGTATATTTTTGGGTGGAAAGGATTGGGGTATCTAATTGTTAATGCATTGAACCAGTATGATATGCCTGTTATTCTTGGAAGCGTGCTAACCATTGCCTTCGTATTTGTGATAATCAATATGTTGGTTGATACAACCTATGCCATTTTAGATCCCCGGGTAAGAACGGCCTGATGTATAGCTCTGCTAATTGATTATTTATTATTTTTAATTGGAAATCGAGAAATAACATAGATTAATAACTAGTAAACAACGGGAATAAAAATGAGAAAGAAAATTGTTGCAGGAAACTGGAAAATGAATACACTGCTTAAGGACGGAATGGAGCTGGCCAAGGCTGTTGAGAAACTGGAAAAAGATAAGACAGGCGATGCCCTGGTCATTATTGCACCACCTTTCACCCATTTAAGTAAGGTAAGGGAATTGATTGATAATGTGAAGTTATGTGCCCAGAATTGTGCCTCCGAATCATCGGGTGCATTTACTGGTGAGGTTTCCGCAAGCATGCTTAAATCGGCCGGTGTGGAATACGTAATCATAGGTCATTCAGAAAGAAGGACTTACTATAGCGAAGATAATACACTGCTTAATAAGAAAATGAAACTGGCTCTTGCATCCGGACTTAAACCTGTTTTCTGTTGTGGAGAGGTACTTGAGGAGCGTGAATCCGGTAAACTGTTCGATGTTGTCAGGACGCAGGTGGAAGTTGGTCTTCAAGATCTAACCGCAGTGGATATGGAAAAAGTTGTTATTGCCTATGAACCGGTATGGGCCATCGGGACAGGGGTTGTTGCCACACCGGAACAGGCGCAGGAAATGCATAGATATATCAGGGACCTGATTCAGGAATTATATGGTGATAATGTCGCAGCTAATCTGTCACTTCTTTATGGGGGAAGTTGTAAGCCGTCAAATGCTGCTGAACTTTTTGCCAATCCTGATGTGGATGGTGGATTGATCGGAGGAGCATCTTTGAAAGCAAAAGATTTTATTGATATTGTCAACGCTTTTTAATTTTCTGATAGCCAGTGGCGTATCTTGAGTTCGAAATCCCGGTCAGGTCATGGACCAGCAGCGAAGTGGAAATTTTGCTGGCAAAGATGGCACAGACCGGATTTGAGGGTTTCATTGAAGAAGAGGATGTGGTCAAAGCATATATTAATAAGGATCTTTATTCGGGGGATCTCCTGAATGAGTTGCTGGACGAGCTTTCAGATCTTGGAATAAAGGTCCAGTATCATTTTCATGAAACAGATGAACAGAATTGGAACGAGGAGTGGGAAAAAAAATTTAATCCTGTAACTATCGGGCATAATGTGTTGATCAGGGCTCCCTTTCATAGTTCATCGGGTGACCTTGAATATACGGTTATTATCGAGCCTAAGATGTCTTTTGGAACAGGACACCATCATACCACCAGGCTTATGATCAGCGAGATAATGAAACATAACCTGAAGGATCGTTGGGTTCTGGATATGGGTTGTGGTACAGGGATCCTTGGAATCCTGGCATGCAAATTACAGGCTGAAAAAGTCCTGGGAATAGATATTGACCAGTGGGCTTATGAAAATGCACTGGAAAATATATCTCGTAATGATGCTGGCAACATGGAAGTGCGGCTGGGAGATGTGAGTGTGCTGGGAAATGAAATCTTTGATTTTGTTCTTGCCAATATTACACGGAATACCCTCGTTAGAGATATACCTGTTTATTATAAGCACATGGATACAGGTGGATTAATGATCGTCAGCGGTATACTTACCGAAGATGTCCAGTATGTTCTGAATTCGGCATATCGGACGGGACTGGAACACATGAATACAATGGAGGAATCGAACTGGCTATCACTTTGTTTTGTTAAATAGACCGGTAATCCTATTCAAGTTATGAACCGAATATGAAAAGAGGCTTTATTATCCTGTGGATATTAGTCCTGGTAAGTCACATCAGGGCTCAGACCATAGGAGAATTCAGTGTCGACACGGCTGTTTTTGTCAGCGAACTCAGAGCCTTTGCTGGAAATTCTCTTGAATCTGCAGATATGGCTGATTTTGAGAGATTTCTGAACCTGTATGATTCGCTCCCATACGAACAGAGGATGGAAATTATAAAGGTTTCGAACCTGATGCTGGATCGAAAATGCAGACCATCGCCTCATTTCATAAAGTTTCAACGCGTAATGTTGGAGTTCTTTGTTGAGGATAAGACTTTCCATGGATATGATCAATGGTACAGGGGATACACTCTTATGCTTTCAAGTGATCAGGCTTTGATAAGAGCCATTGACCAGTTCCTGTCCTTCACCCTTAGCCTTTTGAAAGAGAATATCTTCTTTGAGTCCAATGCTGTCACCTGGAAGGTTTCCACTCCATCTTTCCATTTTGAATCCGATGAATCAATGAAAGTTCTTTTCGATGATGTGACAGTGGCCTGTTATTCGGGGAGGGACTTTATCCAGATCAAGAATGCTACTGGTTATATTGATCCATTCTCTATGCAATGGGTAGGCTACCAAGGCAGGGTAACCTGGGAAAGGGTCGGTATGCCTGAAACAGAGATGCAGGCCATACTGGGCAATTACTCCATTAACCTGATGAGTCCTGGATATAGTGCTGATAGTGTTCGTCTCTTTTATCCGGCTTTGTTCGAGGGAGAAGTTGTGGGTCACCTTGAAGATAAGGTTACCCTGATAAAAAACATCCAGGCCACCAGCTATCCCAGATTCGTATCCTATAAGAATTCGTATCGTGTTGATGATTTTATTCCCGGAATAGATTACAGGGGCGGATTATCCATTGAAGGTGCAAACCTTGTGGGTTCTGGTGTGGAGGGAGAACCTGCAGTGTTCGAGGTTTTCAGCGAAGACACATTACGGGTAAGGATTGAAACCTTCAGGGCATCTATGAATGGCAGGTTTATACGCTCCAATCACGCTCAGGTTTCCATATATTTTGGACACGATTCTATCTTTCATCCTGATCTGGTGGTTACTTTTGATGTGGAAAAGGACCAGTTGAGACTTAACAAATCGGAGGATTTCACTTCCCAGGGACCCTATTCCAATTCATATCACGGCATCGATATGAACTTCGATGAATTGCTGTGGAACAGGAGGGGTTCCATTATTAAGATGCAAGCCTCTCTGGGATCTACCATCGGGCGGGCCACATTTGAATCCAATACATTCTTTAATTATAATTTTTTCCTGGAATTGCAGGGAATGGATTACGAACACCCCCTGTCCCAGTTAAAAAGATTTTCTGATTTGCTGGGAGGACGTACCTTTGCTGTTTCCACCTATGCGAATAATATTGGATATCCGGCTTACCAGGTCAGACACCAGCTTATGAGCCTTTCAAAACTTGGATTTGTCTATTTTGACGATGAAACGGATCTGGTAACCCTCAGGCAGAAACTATTCGATGATCTGGAGGCTTCGCGAAAAAAGCGCGACTATGATGTGATCCGTTTCAATTCCAGAACAGAGGGTATCTCAAACGCCGAACTTGATCTTGACTCACGGGACCTGACCATCAAGGGAATACCTGTAATATTTCTGAGTGATAGCCAGAACGTCAGGTTGATCCCCAGGGAAAGGACCATTGTTATGAAACGGAACAGGAGTTTTCAATTTGATGGTATTGTGGATGCGGGATTATTCCGCTTCACAGGACAGAACTTCTTTTTTGATTATGACAGCTTCAGGATCAACCTGCAGAAAATTGATTCCCTTCAAATCTCAATTCATACGGGTAAGTACAATCAATATGGCGATCCGGTCCTGACCAGGATCGATAATGCCATTGAAAATATGACAGGTGAATTACTGATTGATGCACCCGATAATAAATCCGGATTGGAAAATCATCCACAATATCCCACTTTTACCAGCCGGGAAAATTCTTTCATTTACTTCGATAACGAAAACATTCAGGGAGGGGTATATGACCGGGATGAGTTTTATTTTGAGCTGGAACCTTTTACCTTTGACAGTCTGGATAATTTCATCCCGGAGGCAATCTCACCCAGGGGCACCTTTGTTTCTGCAGGAATACTTCCTCCCATGGAGATGGAGATGACTCTCCGAAAAGACAATTCCCTTGGATTTTACCTGCGAACCGAGCAAGAGGGAATATCGCTCTATGGAGGGATGGGGACCTTCTTTAATGATATTGAGATGAGCAGCGAAGGATTACGTGCGTACGGCTCGTTCAATTATCTCACTTCTACAACCTGGTCGGACGATTTCCTGATGGAACCTGACTCCATGATGGCACAATCACGGCGGTTCCTTATCCGGGAGAAACCGGATGCAACTGAATTTCCGTATGTGGAGAATACGGTTGCAGACGTAACCTTTATTCCCGACCAGGATTTGATGAAGGTATCACGGGTAAAGGAAACATTTAAAATATTCAATGACAGTATTTTTCATGGTGGGGACCTGGCGCTCCGACCTTCAGGCCTGAGCGGTAATGGTGCAATGGCTCTTCCGGAAGCCAGGCTGGAATCGGACAATTTTTCCTATGGATCAAGGACTATCAGTGCCGATTCGGCAGGGATCAAGATCAGATCCAGGGAAATGCAGGAATTTCCTTTTCTTACAGATGACGTAAGTCTTCTGATCGATCTGGATGAACGAACCGGAGAAATAACGGCCAATGCTGATTTTACTCATATTGAGTTTCCGTATAACCTCTATGAAACAAGGCTGGATCAGATGAAGTGGTACATGGACAGGGGAGAGGTATTACTGTCACAGAAGAAATATCTTCCCGAAAACGATGTGGATATAGGTATAGACTCTTTGAAAACAAACGGACCTACCTACACGTCATTACATTCTGGGCAGGACAATCTGCATTTTGTTGCTCCGGCTGCAGTTTATAATTACAGGAGCCGTTTGCTGTCTGCCAGTCAGGTTCCTTTTATTGAAGTTGCCGATGCTTTTATTTTCCCTTATGCAGGTGAGGTAAAAGTAGGATACCGGGCCAGCATCAGCATGTTGGATAAGGCCAGGGTGTTGGCGGACCGGAATAACAGGCAACATCAGTTCTATAATGCCTCC
>CAZIAU010000232.1:0-5490 GCA_964536755.1 uncultured Bacteroides sp.
AGAAATCCAAAAGTACAACTTGATCCGGACAATTTTTTCAGGAATGAAGCGGAGCTGAAATCAGCCACATTTAATTTGTATTCATTTCTTTATGATCGTTTCTATGCTGAAATGAATCATTTCTCGGATGACTCGTATGGATTCAAGCATGCTACAGCTTTAAGTTTTACCTATGGAGAGCACACCCCATTTGACGACACCTTCCTGGAGATCTGGGAACGGGATTACAGGGGTATAGGCCAGGCAAACCTGGTGCTTACCTATGTGGACAACAGCCCCGTGGATGAAGAAGTAAGGAATGCCTGCAAAGGGGAAGCATTGTTCATGCGGGCCTATTATTATTGGGAGCTCACGTTTTTTTTCGGGGATGTTCCCCTGATCGTTACCCAACCCAGTGTTACCGGGGATATTCTTCCCGAGCGTACGCCACGGGCGGAGGTGATCGACCAGATCTTAGCAGACCTGGATGATGCCATTGCCTTGCTGCCGGTGGATTCCGATAAAGGCCGGGCTACACGGGGTACGGCCATGGGATTCAAGGCCAAAGTGCTGCTTTTCATCAAGGATTACTCCGAGGTGGTTGCCACCTGCGAAGAGATCTTTGCGCTGAATAAATATTCCCTGTACCCGGATTACATGCGCATGTTCTGGGCAGAGAACGAGGACAATGGGGAAACGATGTTCAGTATACAGTACCTGGAAGTCGTTCGGGATAACGGGTTTTATCAGCGGATCGTCAATGGGAGTCAGTATGCAACCACCCTTTCACTGACCAATGAGTACGAAACCGTCGACGGGGATTTCATTACCGATCCCGGGGCTAACTACGATCCACAGGATCCCTATGCAAATCGGGATCCACGATTGTACGCGACCATCCTGGGTCCGGGACTTCTCAAGTACATCCGGGATGGCGATTCCATTTTATATATCCCCGACGATAAAGCAGCTTCAGGGATACGAATGAACAAATACAATAAGCACGACGAGGATTATTCCTTTTACGATGGATCGGACTGGATCATCATGCGGTATGCTGAGGTATTGCTCATGTATGCTGAAGCACTTAACCTCTCCGTCGGTCCGACTACCGATGTATACAGTGCCATCAACGAGATACGGACCAGGGCAGGTATGCCTGACCTGCCCGCCGGGCTGGATCAATTGGAAATGGATGAACGGATACGCCATGAAAGGCGCGTGGAACTGGCCATGGAAGGACACAGGTACTATGATATTGTGCGTTGGGAGATCGGGCCGGAAGCCTTTCAACCGGCCTGGGGATGGGACAGGACCAAACTTTCCGATATAGATAATCCGGCCAAATGGGTATTTGAGCCCGTCGAGTTCGATGTGAATCGTTCATTTAACGAAGCAAAAGGATACCTCTGGCCCATACCGGGTGCAGAGATTGAACTCAACCCGAATCTGTTACCCCAGAATTCGGGGTACAATTAATCTGCCTGCGTTACGGGGGATTTTTATACAGGGCATCCCCGACCGCGGCCTTTTACTGCATTGTTTTTAACTAATATTTAATAATCCAGAAAATGATCCTGAAAATATGGATGACCATGATGCTGCTTACAGCGATCAATTCCTGCAGTTCGATTGACACACCCGCGCAGGAGGAGCCTGAAGATGTGATCACTGAAACGCCGGACCCGGGGAATCCTCCAAATATCATCCTTATCATGGCGGATGACATGGGGTATGAATGCCTGAGTTCCAATGGATCAATTTCGTACAGTACACCTGAACTGGATAAGCTGGCGGAAAAGGGCATTCGTTTCACCAATTGTCATGCACAACCCCTGTGTACACCGTCAAGAGTGAAGATCATGACCGGCAGGTACAATTGCTATAATTATGTTGACTTCGGGTACCTGGATGTCAATGAAACCACGTTCGGGAATGTGCTGCAGGAGGCGGGTTATAAGACCCTTATCGCAGGGAAATGGCAATTGAATGGCGTCAATACCAGCGAGGAGGATTGCATGGATAAGAACAGGCCCTACGATTTTGGCTTTGATGAATATTGTCTCTGGTGGCTTACCGAGAAGGGATCCCGGTATGCAGATCCCAGGCTTGTGAAAAATGGGGAGGAGGTTGACGCCTCTATTAATGATTATGGCCCTGATCTCGTTTCAGATTATATCCTCGATTTCATCGACCGGCACCGTGATCAACCGTTCTTTGTCTATTACCCGATGCTGCTTGTGCATTCCCCTTTCAACCCGACCCCGGATTCTCCTCAATGGGATAACCCGTTAAAAAGGAACCTGAATGACACGAAGTATTTTGATGACATGGTGGCCTATACAGATAAGATCGTTGGAAAGATTACGACCCGGCTGGATGAGCTGAAGCTGACCGATAACACGATCGTTATTTTCACAGGGGATAATGGTACGAATACAGATATTATATCCCAGACAGTGGATGGGACCTATCCGGGGGGCAAAGGCCGGCTGAAGGACAACGGTACTCATGTACCCCTGGTGATCTGCTGGCCTGCAGGAGGAATGGTGAATAGAGTGTCCGATGTACTGATTGATTTCAGCGATTTTTTGCCCACACTGGCCGATGCAGTCGGGTCAGATGTTCCGGCTAAGGCGGATGGTCAGAGTTTCTATGACCTGATCGCAGGTCAGCCCTTTAAAGGGAAGTCTTCGATTTTCGTGCATTATTATCCCAATACCTCAGAGGTGAGTTCCCGGAACGGGTGTTTTGCCCGCACAGCAGGACTTAAGCTTTATTCCGACGGGAGATTTTATAACATGTCTGAAGATAAATGGGAAAATACCCCGCTGGATACAACAGAGTTAACCCCTGCTCAGCAGGATGTATTTGATCTGTTGAAGCAGGAAATAAACAGCAGACCCGTGTGGGATTTTACATCCGCACACCGGGTAAAATAAAATCATTGCAGAAATGAAGCCATTGATAACCATTCTTTTCCTTTTACTAACCTTTAATGCGAATTGCAGGGAAATAGCAGGCAGTGCATTTATTGACCGGAATTTGAATGGGATCAAGGAGAAAGGGGAGAAACCGTTTAAGGGACTGCAGATCTCCAATGGGCGCGACATTGTACTAACAGATAATTCGGGGAACTATTCCATCGAGAGTATTGAAGGCAGGGGTGTTTTCGCCATTAAACCCTCAGGATATCAGTTTGAGCTGGACAAAGATTTCCAGCCCAGGTTCTACCACACGGGGAATTCCGGGGAATTTAATATTCCCCTCCGCCCATCGCAAAAGGAAGATAAGTTTTCATTTGTTCTGCTGGGGGATCCGCAGGTTTACGCATACGACCAGGTTTATCACCTGGCGCAGGTTGCTACGGAAGAGTTGCTGCCGGCCGATTTTGATTTCATGATCACACTGGGTGACCTGGTGGGAAATACGTTGCCGCTGCTGCCCGTGGTAAAAGAGACTCTTGGATTGACCGGAAGGCCCTGCTATTATGTGATTGGTAACCATGACAGGGACCGGGGGCGGTTTCCCGATCCAACCATCCGGGACAATGTTTCATTCGAGCAAACCTATGGACCCTCTTACTACAGTTTTAACATGGGGGATGTGCATTTCCTGGTACTGAATAATATCCTTACCAGGAATCCTGACAAAGCCATGAGGAGTGATTATGTTCCCGGAATTCACCCGGTACAGGCAGAGTTTATCAAAAATGATCTCAGTCATGTACCGGCTGAGAAACTGATCATCGTATGTGCCCATATTCCCTTTTTTAATGCAGACAAAAAAGCCGGTCAGACCAAACAGCTGATCTCCTTTTTACAGGACCATCCCAGGGTATTTATTGCAACGGCTCACGCGCATAACCAGATACAGCTCTATCTGGATGAGAAGGACGGGTGGAAAAACGAAATACCTGTTCATCAATTGGTAGCAGGTACAATTTGTGGCGGATGGTGGAGAGGGGAACCCGATATTTTCGGGATACCCGGTTCTATGATGCGTGACGGAACTCCCCGTGGCTACTGGTTCATGCATGTAGACGGCACATCCTATCAAATGGAATATAAAGTTTCCGGAATGAGCCCTCAGAAGCAGATGCATATCTGGGTGCCGCAGTATAATGAAGTGGACACCCTTATGAATCCCCCGGACGAACAGAGGGATATCTGGATAAATGTTTATGCGGGGAATGAAGTCACGGATGTAAAGCTAAGGATTGACTCGGGCCACTGGCGATCCATTGAAAGAAAGGAAGCATTTGATCCATACATCCTGCGATTGCTGAAGAGGCAGGAGATCGGAAGGGCACCGTCAGCCGGATCCATGCCATTGAAGGTGGGAGCCAGGGCATCCACGCATCTCTGGCATAGTGAGATCCCCGAAAATCTTCCCAAAGGAGTCCATGTGATAGAAGTGAAGGCAAAGAATGAATATGGCCTTGACGCCAACGATTTCCGTCTCTTCTGGAAGAACTGAAACGTTCATTAAAACATTGTTCTGGTATGTTACATCAGATCAAGAAAACAGACTTAATAATACTGATTAAAACAGGTTGAAAATAATGTTCATATGAAAGATCTAAGGTTTTACCAGAAATCGGCAAATATCCTGTTGCTGGCCATTATGTTATTAATCCCGGCCCTGGAGGCACCTGCTCAAAAGGAAGTTTCAGCCAGGCCAAATGTATTACTGATCCTTACGGATGACCAGGGCTCCATTGACATGAACTGCTACGGTTCTGAAGACCTGTTCACACCCAATATGGACCGGCTCGCAAAGGAGGGAACCCGGTTTACCCAGTTTTACGCAGCGGCCAGTGTTTGCTCTCCATCCAGGGCAGCTTTGATGACCGGAAAAACCAACCTGCGGGCCGGACTATGGGGAAATGTGCCTGTTCCCGCCTATGCCGATAAACTGAAAAAATACGGAATGCCGGGTGAGCAGGTCACCATGGCTGAAATTCTGAGGGAGAACGGGTATTATACGGCACTTATCGGGAAATGGCACCTGGGCCATAAACACGCTAACCTGCCTAATGCACAGGGATTTGACTATTATTTCGGGCATCATGGAGGGTGCATCGATAACTATTCGCACTTCATGTTCTGGTCAGGCCCCAATATGCACGACCTTTACAGGAATGATGCCGAAGTCTATTACCCGGGAGAGTTCTTCCCGGACCTGATGGTTAAAGAAATAAAGATTATCCTTAACAACAGGAGAGAGAGACCTTTCTTTATTTACTGGGCCTTTAATGCGCCCCATTATCCATACCAGGGCGAACCTGAATGGCTGGAACACTATAAACACCTGCCTACGCCCCGGAGAGAATATGCGGCATTTTTATCTACTGAGGATGAAAGAATCGGGCAGGTCCTGGATGAACTTGACCTCCTGGGATTAACCGGAAACACGATCGTGATTTTTCAGTCGGACCATGGGCATTCCACCGAAGAGAGAGCATTCTGGGGCGGCGGCAGTGCAGGGATCTACCGCGGTAGCAAATTC
>CAZIAU010000233.1:0-5469 GCA_964536755.1 uncultured Bacteroides sp.
ACGGTGGAATTGTTGCAGCAGGAAAGCCTGCATCGGCACAAGCCGGGGTTGAAATACTTAAACAGGGAGGAAATGCAGTTGACGGGGCGGTGGCCGTTATATTTTGTCTTGCCGTTTCGGATTTCGGCAGTTTCTGCATAGGAGGGGAGGTGCCTTTCATGTTCTATAGTTCCGAATCCGGAAAGATCTCTGTTTTTAACGGAATGGGCGGGGCCCCAGGGGACCAGGACGCCATCGATTGGTGTTATACAAACGGGATACCCCGTGACGGTATCAGGGCATCTACTGTTCCAAGCGCTGTAAGTACATGCATGAAAGCCCTTGAAATGAGCGGGACCATGTCATTTGAGCAGGTGATCGCCCCGACCCTCAGGCTTCTTGATGAAGGTGGAGAGGAGTGGTACTCGAACCTGGCTACCACGTTACGTAATCTGGTTTCCACCGAAAAGGAAACAGAAGGAACCCGTGAAGAGAAGATCAGGAAAGCAAGGGACCGTTTTTATAAGGGTGATATAGCCGATGAGCTTAATGATTATTATATCAGTTCAGGCGCATTCCTGCGCAAGAGTGATCTTGAATCCCATGAAACACTGGTGGAGGAGCCGGTTACAATAAGCTACAGGGGCTATGATGTCTATAAATGTAATACATGGACCCAGGGTCCGGTATTGCTGCAGACCCTGCGCCTGCTGGAGAACTTTAATCTTAGTTCCATGGGAGCCTCATCGCCACGGTATATTCACGTTGCCGCCGAGGCAATGAAACTGGCCTATGCCGACAGGGACAAATATTACGGGGACCCTGCCTATGTGGATGTGCCCCTGAAACAACTGCTTTCCGATGAATATACTGCAATCAGATGGCCCCTTATTGATATGGACCGGGCTTCACAGGTTATCACTCCGGGCGACCCCTATAAATTATCGGCCACCGGTGTGCCCGGTGAATACTGGCCGGGTATAAAGGGAACTACCAACTGTGTCGTGGCTGATAAATGGGGAAATGTGGTGGCAGCGACTCCGAGTTCAAACGGTAATTACGGATTGTGTGAAATTAATGGCATTACGCATAATACAAGGCTCAGCAGCCTGAATACCCAGGTTGGTCATCCAAATTCAATTGAGGCCGGAAAGCGTCCCAGGATAACACTTACACCGACCATAGTACTTCGTGAGGGCAAACCCGTCCTTGCCATAAGTGTGGCGGGCGGGGACTGGCAGGATCAATGTGCGCTTCAGCTCTTCCTTGATTATACCGAATTCGGCATGTTGCCGGAGGAGGCCATTACTCACCCGCGGTTCCAGACTTACTCGGTTGAGGACTCCTTCAATCCTTCGCCGGATCCTGAGGAGCGTATTTTAAACATGGGCGTACTGGGGATGACCGATTCGATCCCTTCAGTTGTAAGTGAACTGCAGGCAAAGGGGCATAAAGTGGAAATCGTGCCTGAGATAGCCCGTCCTGTCATGGTTTATCTTGACCGGGAGTCGGGTACTCTGTATGCGGCGGGTCAGCCTGGCTTTAAACACTGTGCAGCCTTGAATTCCCGGTAGCCTGATCCCCGGTAGACGAACAGTGTTGATCATGCTCGGTTTATGCATCGCAGCCAGCTGGCTACTGCATAAAAACGGGATAGGCATAATTACGATTTCAGGAACTCAGACTTTAATAAATGTATTATTCTTATACATATACCAGAGGATCAGGTACATGATCCCAAATCCCCCTATGGTGGTCAGTACTGCATAATAGTCTCCCAGATACTGTTGGAACCCGTAAAGCACAAAATCTGCTATTTTCGAGAAATTGATCACATGTGATGCCACGTATACGCTGATCGCATTCATTCCGATAATCTTAAGGGGATAGGCCCAGGTCCTCCATCCTTTCACATCTATTATCCAGTAGAATCCGGCCAGGAGGATGAAACAGATTCCTGCCATAAAGAGCACAAATGAACTGGTCCATAATTTCTTGATGATGGGATGCCATATCCCCCAGATCAGGCCCAGGGCCAGGCTGATCACCCCGATAACAAAAAGATAGAGCGCGATCTTTTCTCTTTTAAGGGATGACCGGATCAATTCGCCCGCAAATACACCGGACAATACGGTGGCAGTGAATCCCAGCCCGGTTATCAACCATGAATACTGTGTCCCGTCATCAAAACGTCCGAAAACCAGGCGGTCTATGTAAATGGCCAGGCTCTTATCGGGCAGCATCTCACTGGGGCCGTTACCCGGTATGTTCGGGACTGCCAGAAGAAATGCATATACAACCAGCAAAGAGGCAAATAAAATGTATCGGCCCTTCCTGTTCAGATGTATATAGGCAATTGATGCAAAAAAATATCCGACAGCAATTGCCTGAAGGGTATTGCTGAAGAAATGAAGTTTATTAATATCCAGTGCAAGCAGGTGCCCCTGGCAAATGGCACCCAGGACGAACAATATCACAACTCTCTTCACCAGGTGGCGATAGAGGGAAGCCTTGCTTGGAATTTCTTTCAACCTCCTGGTCAGGGAGAAGGGTATAACCGCACCGACCACGAATAGGAACAGCGGCATTATTACATCGTAAATATGGAACCCGTACCATTCAGGATGGTCGAACTGTATGGCCATAAAATTCGTAAAGGGGGTATCTGCTGCCCGGCCAAGGTTAATAAAAAACTTGTCTGCAAAAATGATCATTAACATGTCGAATCCACGCAAAGCATCAATCGACATCAAACGTTGGGGTTTTGAAGTTACTGATTCCATGTTCCTTTCAATATTAATGTTAAGGTGAGAGAATTATTAGAATTATTATTTAACGGAAATTTTATAAAGGGCGCCACCATGGGGTTCAACCGGTACAGAGAATTCACCCCGGAACTCGCCCAGGTCAGTTCCTGCCCAGAGATCGCGTATGGTGACACTATTATTGAAACCCAGATCATCGAGGTCAACCGTTATCTTTTCGTCTGGATTTTCGCCTATATTAAAGAGGGCAATGTACCTGTCCGTTGATCCGGGTACCTCGGCAACCCAAGCCACTTGAGATTCTGTTCTGAAGAGCTGGTGATTGCCGGTACTGTTCTGGTTTACCTCAAGTACCTCCCTGTTTGTCAGTAATTTTAACTCATTCGGGCGTATCAGCATAAGGTCTCCTCCGTACATCAGGGGTGAACGGCAGATGGACCACAGAGTCATGAGGGTGAACTTTTCCTGCCGTGTAAAATAGGAATCACGCTCAATTCCGTCACCCGGGCCCCTACGGTTCAGGATACCGAAGGGTATCATATCTGCATCCGGCCAGTGACCGGGACCGATATGATCCTCCCAGCTGTGAACGATCTCGAACTGCTCCTTCAATTCATCCCAGTTATCCCAGAAGTCTGCTGAGATCCTCCAAAGGTTGACATTCTTTTTCAAATGACCGGCCATCTCTATGGGCGTATGTCCCCCGGGAGAGAGGCTTAGTACAATTTCCCTCCCGCAATTATCAATGGCTTTCCGGTATCCTTCAATCTCCTTTTCCCGGTAGGGCCAGGCAATATCGTCTACCTTCACATAGTCCACCCCCCAGGAAGCATAAAGTTCGAAGATGGAATTATAGTATTCCTGGGCCCCGGGTTTGCTCATATCCACCCCGTACATATTATTGAGCCAGTTGCACGTAGTATAATTCGTTACCTGGTCGGCTGTGTATGAAGTGCCCTTCACTGGTATTTTTTTAGCAACGGCTTCCCGCGGGATGCCACGCATAACATGTATGCCGAATTTTAGTCCCAGGCCATGTATGTAATCCCCTATATCTCTGAAGCCAACTCCGTTGGCTGCCGAAGGGAAACGGTCTACCGCCGGCAACAGCCTGCCGTATTCATCCATGGGCAGGGAGGGTTTGAAATCTTCCGTTTGTGGCGGATTGTTCAGCGCGCCAACATAAGGGTAGAACCAGCAATAATCGATGACAACGTATTCCCACCCTGCATCTTTCAGGTGAAATTCCACCATCTTCGCATTGCCCCTTACTTCCTGCTCGTTTACCGCTGCACCGAAACAATCATAACTGTTCCAGCCCATGGGTGGTTTTTCAGCCCACTTGAGGTGGTCCTGGGAGTTGGAATTTGTACAAAGGGTAAAAGTGAGTGTGAAAAGGATTAAAACAGGTAAGATACGTGGTGTTTTCATTAGTTTCGGGGATAAGAATTTCAAAAATAATGAAATTAACGTTGAATTGATTATAAATAGAGTAACTGTGGTCAGGTCACAATTCCGACAGAATGATATCTCCGGCATCAGGGTATGCCAGGTACATTATATAACGGCCCCCTGGATCCTCCTGCACAGGAATTTGGCGAATCTCATTGCCCTGCCTCACATCCAGGCCCTGCTTTACCTCCAGGCTCTGCTTTACCTCCAGGCCCTGCCACTCATCGGGCAGGTAGGTCTTTAAAGTCAGGGGAAGGTCATACATCGATTTTTCCAGTGAATTTGAAAGGGTAACAATGATCTGACCATCCGCTTCACGGCTGGTGACAATGGAATTCATCCTTTCACGTATATATCTTGTTACATCTCCGAATGTGGCGACCCAGAGCAGATCGTCGCAGGATTTAATATACCGGAAATACTCATCAAGCAATTCGCTTGTAAGTGCTTCCCACCCGATCCCGTCCACGCCATGAAAAACAAGCACCAGCCATATATTATCCCCGGCTGCCGTGGTATCGATCCACGATTTCATCATCGGAAGGGGAGTTTTTGTGGTTGCTCCCCGTTGCCATTGAACATAATCCTTATTGAAAGAGCCGGGATTATTACGATTTGAACGGTTAAGCTCTTCCATGTATGGCTCCGGCATCCTGTTCCTGAGCGCCGGATAGATCTTGTGAGCGTACTCCATAACCCTCTCATTTTCTGTACCGAATGGACATTCAGCTGAAAATGTATGTCTTTCTCCCAACTGGTGAAGAATCTCTTCCCGGCTCTTTTCCATCTCGTAGAGCATATTCTTTTCATCCAGCGCAGCCAACCGGGGATGGGTAACCATATGACTGGCAAACTCGTGTCCCTGTGATGCGTAGGCTCTGATCTCATCCCAGTCAGGAACTTCGGTTTCGAGCACAACATATCTCTCTCTTTCCTGGACGGGGAGCTCCCCGTTACGGACTTTCTCATAAAGCTCGTCAATGATCCTGAACGCTTCTGTAGTGTCTCCTGCATCAAACTTTGAGCCCGCCAGGGAATGAGCTTCAAGCCCGCTCTGGAACCCAAGGTATCCGGCTGCAGAGGCACGTTCATAGAAATTTCCCATATCCGTAGGTGCCTCAGCCGAATTCTGGATAATCTCACTGACCGGCCGTCCTATGAATCTGCCTTTAAACCGGGAACCGGGTATTATGCCGGTATTGATGAAGAAGGTCCCCGGATAGCCCAGCCTGTTCATTATCCTGTGTACGTGGGTGTCGACACATATTCCCGG
>CAZIAU010000234.1:0-5467 GCA_964536755.1 uncultured Bacteroides sp.
GTGTCATTTACCCAGGCTGCCATGGTGGAGCCGGTGGCCGTTGCCGCACATGCTGTTGAACTAACACCGGTGTCATGGAACGATACGGCACTGGTCGTAGGAACCGGCATGATCGGGCTTTTCGTTATCCAGGTACTCAGGGCAAGGGGTTGCGGAAAGATCATAGCCTTGGATCTGGAAGATGAGAAACTTGAACTGGCAAAAAAACTTGGTGCGGATTATGCATTCGATCCAGGGAAGGATGATATTATAAGTGAGGTCCTCTCACTTTCAGATGGCAGGGGTGCAGATATTGCTTTTGAGGTGGTGGGCATTCCCGGTTCGGTGAAGACAGCAATTGATTGTGTAAGGAAAGGGGCTACCGTAACCCTGGTGGGTAACCTCTCACCAACTGCAGAGATACCCCTCCAGAATGTAGTAACACGGCAGATCAGGCTTCAGGGAAGCTGCGCTATTTGTGGAGAATACCCTGCAGTTCTGGATATGATTGCAAGAAGAGAGGTGAATGTGGATGCTATTCTGAGTGCCGAGGCACCCCTGTCGGAAGGTGCAGCTTGGTTTCATCGTCTCTATAACAGGGAGCCCGGACTGATCAAAGTTGTACTGAAGCCCGGAGAATGAACGGGGACAAGGGTATTATAATCGATTGGTATGATCTTTAAAAGGTATATGATAATTGGGAACAGGTGGACGTTTTTTTAAATTGTAAGTTTCAAATCTCATTTTTATGAAAAAAAACAAGCTTTCGGGACGTATTGGAGTCCTGACTTCGGGGGGTGATACCCCCGGTCTGAATGCAGCCATCAGGGGGATCGGGAAGACAGCTTCCAATGACGGATCCCTTGTAGTTATCGGATTCCGGGATGGATTCAGGGGATTGGTGGAAAACCGTTCAGAACGTCTGGATAACAATATGCTTTCAGGGATCCTGACACTTGGCGGTACCATCCTGGGTACCAGTCGTGATAAACCCCATAAAATGCCCATGGGCGGCAGATTTGTGGACATGACCGATGTCATCGTGGAGAACTATCATAAAAATCACCTGGATGTGCTGGTTTGCCTGGGGGGAGGGGGAACACTCAAGAATGCATACCGCCTGTCGGAGCATGGTCTGAACATTATTACCCTCCCCAAGACCATCGACAACGATATCGTGGGTACCGATGTTACTTTCGGATTCGATACCGCCCTGGGAATTGCGGTGGATGCCATAGACCGTTTGCACAGTACGGCATCCAGTCATCACCGGATCATTATCGTAGAGATCATGGGGCACCGTGTGGGATGGCTGGCCCTGGGTGCCGGCCTGGCAGGTGGCGCCGATGCCATTTTGCTGCCGGAGATCCCCTATACAATAGATAAGCTGGCTGAAAGTATCCTGGAAAGGGTGAGCAGGGGAAAGCGGTTCAGCATCGTTGCCGTGGCGGAGGGTGCGATCACAAAAGAGGGCGCCAATAAGATCAAAGCCATCGAAAAAAAACTTGAAAATGCCAGTGATGAACAGAGAACAGAATTCAAGAAGCAGATAAAAGCACTGGACGGCGAATACCGGGGATCGACCATCAAGATGTCCGAGGAGCTGCAAAAAATAACCGGGCTCGAAACCCGGGTTACCATTCTCGGGCACCTTCAGCGCGGAGGAACGCCCTCGGCCCGGGACAGGCTCCTGGCAACCCGTCTGGGGACCGGGGCCATAGATTATATTAAAAGAGAACAGTTCGGTATAATGGTAGCTGTCCACGGCGAACAGACCAGGGCAGTATCTATGAAGGAGGTGGCTGGCAAGATAAATTATGTCCCCCCCGATCATCCCTTGATAATAAGCGCCAGGAACCTGGAAACCAGTTTTGGCGACTGATCTGTATGGCAGATTATTGCTTCACTCCGTTTATTCTCAATCTTGTATTTTTTGTTAATAATTGGCGAAGAAGAGAAAAATATTTTATCTTGTCACGGTGATCTGTGTGATAGTGGCTGCTTTTATCCGTCAACCCTCAGACCGGATGATATTTAAAAAGCAATGCAGAACACCTTATAACTAACCAAAACTAACATGTTTATGAAAAAATCAAGCATGAAGAGTATGTCCTCTTTCATCTGCAAAAGGGACATACGCAAATTCATCTTTGTTAAAAAACTGGTGGGCATGTTAAGCCTGATCATTGCCCTGGGTTTTTTTACAAATGTCTATTCACAGCAAACATTAACCGTTAGCGGGACTGTAACAGCATCAACAGGCGAAACACTTCCGGGTGTGACAATTATCGTACAGGGTACTGAAACGGGGGCCATTTCAACTTCGGATGGAACCTATTCCATTCAGGTTCCTGACGCAAATTCAGTACTGGTCTTTTCGTATATCGGGTACTCCACCGTGGAAGAACCTGTAAATGGCAGGACCACCATTGATGTGGTGCTTGAAGAGAGTTATGAAGCACTGGATGAGGTGGTTGTAGTGGGTTATGGTACCCAGCGGAAAGCAAATCTTACCGGTGCGGTTGACCAGGTAACCAGTGAAACATTTGAAAACCGGACCATGACCAACCTTTCGCAGGGATTAAAGGGTGTATTGCCCAACCTGAACATCACACTTCTTGATGGCAAACCGAATCAGGCCCCGAAATATAACATCAGGGGAACGACCTCCATCGGACAGGGCGGAGATGCGCTGGTATTGATCGATGGTGTGGAGGGTGATCCCAGCATGATCAATCCAAATGACATTGAAAGTATTTCCCTTCTGAAGGATGCGGCATCGGCAGCTATCTATGGTGCCAGAGGAGTTTTTGGTGTTGTTCTTATCACTACCAAGAACCCTACCAAGGGTAAAACCAGTGTTACTTACTCTTCGGCATTGACTCTGAGAAAACCCACAGCCATTCCCAATTTCGTGAAGGATGGCTATACCTGGGCATCCATGTTTGCCGAAGCATTTGAGAACTGGGAGGGGCGGTACCCTTCGAAAGTAAATAAGACCATGGCCTTTTCACAGGAGTACATGGAGGAATTTGCACGAAGAAAAGATGATCCCAGTCTTCCCGAGTGGGACATCGATCCGGTTAACGGGCAATATGTCTATTATGCAAGCACTGACTACATGCACGAACTGTACAAGGATATAGCCACCGGGAACGAACAAAATATTTCATTTTCCGGAAGCACAGATAAGACCAGTTTCTTGCTGACCGGGAGGTACTTCGGACAGGAGGGAATATTCCGGTACAATTCGGACGATTACAAGTTGATGAATTTCCGGGCCAAGGGAAGGATCGAGGTTTTTAAATGGCTGACAGTTGACAATAATACGGAGTATTCGGAAATGGGTTACCACAATCCGTCCAATGTGGGGGAAGGAAGTGGTATCTGGAGGAATATTGCCGATGAGGGCCATCCCATGTCCCCCATATTTAATCCAAACGGATCCCTTACACACTCATCAGCCTATAATATTGGTGACCTGTGGTACGGCAAGAACGGCCGCGATTACGACAGGCAGGTATTTAAAAGTACCACCGGGTTCAACGCCCATTTCCTTAATGATAAATTCAGGGTAAAGGGCGATTTCACGGTACAGAACACCAATAATAATGAAAAAAGGATACAGGTTCCCGTTCCCTACCAGAAGGTACCCGATGTAACCGTATATGTTGGTGCCGGCACCAATGATATGGAGGATATTTTAAGGGAAACCCAGTACCTGGCGACAAACCTTTACGGAGAGTATGAGGATTATCTTGGCGAGAATCACTATCTGAAGGTAATGGCAGGTCTTAACTATGAACAGTCGACCTATAAAAGGCATTCAGTATTCCGGAACGGACTTATTTTTGAAGATGCCATTGATATCAACCTTGCGCTTGGAGATAATATGGAAATGGAGGGGGGATACGAAAAATGGAATATCCTGGGAGGATTTTCAAGGTTGAATTACTCCTTCAAGGACAAATACCTGGTTGAAGTAGATGCCCGGTATGACGGCTCTTCAAAATTCCCTTCAAGCACCAGATTTGCTTTCTTCCCTTCGTTCTCAGCCGGATGGAGGCTCTCCAACGAGGAGTTCTTCAGGGTGTCTGATAAGATCATTTCAAATCTTAAGATCCGGGCATCCTATGGATCCCTGGGCAACGGTAATATTGATTCCTATGTGTACCAGGAACAGTTCGAGATCCAAACGTTAGGTGATATCATTAACGGGAAATACCCGCAGTACACAAGCCGGCCGACCGTTCTTCCTGACGGGATTACATGGGAAACCGCCACAACTAAAGATTTAGGACTGGATCTGGCCATGGCTTCGGGCAGGCTGGTCTTCGTTGGGGATGTCTACATTCGGACTACCACAGATATGTATACCATAGGAAGGACGTTGCCCGCGGTCTTCGGAGCAACTCCGCCGAAAGGCAACTATGCCGATCTGGAAACCAAAGGTTGGGAAGTCTCGCTCTCCTGGAGAAATACCTTTAACCTGGGAGCCAAGCCGTTCAACTACAGCTTAAGGGCCACGCTTGCCGACAGCAGGTCGGTTATCCTCAAGTATAATAATCCTGACAAACTCATAGATGATTATTACGTGGGACAGGAGATCGGTGAGATCTGGGGGTATACCAGTGAAGGCTTCTTTATTGATGATGAGGATATTGCCAACCATGCCGACCAGAGCAAGTTTAAGTCCACTTCATGGGGAGAGTATTTTCCCGGAGATATTAAGCTGAAGGATACCAATGGTGACGGTGTTATAGATTCCGGCGCCGAGACGCTGGATGATCACGGCGACTGGTCCGTCATCGGAAATGAGTCAGCACGATATACCTATGGAATTAACCTGGACTTTGATTGGAATAATTTCTTCCTGTCGCTATTTTTCCAGGGAGTTGGAAAACAGGACTGGTGGCCCAGCGGGGAGGCCAGTTATTTCTGGGGCCAGTACAACAGGCCTTATAACGATGCCCTAGTCTGGCAAATTGACAACCACTGGACCCCGGATAATCCTGATGCCTATATGCCCAGGTATGTGGGACGCCAGTCAAACCGTACCGGAGGAATACTGAAGGATAACCCGCAGTCAAGATACCTGCAGAATATTGCTTACCTCCGGATGAAAAATATTCAGTTTGGATACGACCTTCCAAGGAATCTTATTTCAAAGATCAAGGCACAAAATATAAGGGTTTACTTTTCAGGTGAAAATCTTCTGACCTTCTCACCGCTTTATAAATATGCAAGGGACCTTGATGTTGAAAGTACCGGACCATCCGATCAGTTGTTTACATCCAGTAATTCAGGGGACGGTTATAACTATCCTATGATGAAAACTGTAACATTCGGTATATCTGTAACCTTTTAAATTCCTATAGCTATGAAAAAACGAAATATATGGCTTTTCCTGATCTTGTCGCTGTTTATAAGCTGCGAAGATCTGCTGGAACAAAATCCCCAGGACACCACCTCGAAGGCTGCTGTATTC
>CAZIAU010000235.1:0-5455 GCA_964536755.1 uncultured Bacteroides sp.
GATCTGGCTTTTTCCCGATAAATCTTTCAGACCCGCCGAAAAATATATAACCGACCAGATCGGGTTCCAGTTCGCAAACCTGTTCGATGTTCCCGGGATCTCTTAATCCGCATACCTTTATTTTCAATGATCTCCCCAAATCACAGTTGTTTTATGAATAATCCGCAGGCAAGGCCCGCATCATTCTCCTTCATAAAATTTTCCCCCATCAGGAACAGCCGGTATCCAGCCCGATACAACCTTGCAATTTCACTTTTGTCGCCCAATCCACTCTCAGACACAGCAATTACCCCGTCAGGTATCTCTCCTGCCATCTCCAGGCTCCTGCCTGTATCCACCCTGAAAGTTTTCAGGTCACGGTTGTTCACTCCAACCAGGCCAATGGAGGGATGATATTTGTTCAGTTCGCTCTTGCTGTGAACTTCAAGCAATACCTGAAGCCCCAGTTGCACGGCTTCCAGAGCCAGTTCCTCCACCTCGTTCCTGTCAAGGATGGCTGCTATGAGTAAAACAATATCTGCGCCGTATGCACTCGCTTCATGCAGCTGGTAAGGATCAACTATAAAGTCCTTTCTTAAAAGTGGAAGTTCCGGCAGGGCCTGCCTTACCCTCAGCAAATCCTGAAATGAACCGCCGAAGAATTTCCGGTCCGTGAGTATGCTCATTGCTGCCACACCACCCGAGTAATAACCCATGGAAACATCCACCGGATCAGCCTCCATATTTATGGGGCCCCTCGAAGGTGACATCCTTTTAAACTCTGCAATGATCCCGGGCCGGACCCCGAACTTTCCCGGGTCAATCGGATTGCTCTCCCTTCTATAATATTCAAAGGAGGAGAGGTTGGAAACCGGCCTTTTCTTCTTTCGCTGTAAAACCTCCACCCTCTTCTGTTCAACAATTCCTTCCAGTATATTCATCTTAAGAGTTTTCTACCAGGTTCTTGAATGATTTAAGGGCCAACCCGGATTCCAGAGATTCCCTGGCCCGGTTAATACTGTGTTCAATTCCTCTTTTTTCGTCCATACAATAAAGTGCAAAGGCCGCATTGGCGACCACGGTTTCATTCTGGGCCTGACTCCCCCGCCCCTGAAGTATCTTAAGGAAAACCGCCGCTGCTTCCTCAACCGAGTTACCTCCATATATCTCTGATGGAGCTACCTTTCTGAGTCCGAGGTCACCCGGATAATAAGTCCGCTCGGTTCTCTGCGTCAGTGCTTTAAACCCACCTGTAAGAGAAATCTCATCATACCCGTCAAGCGAGTGAATAATACAGTACTGCTTCCCCGATTCCTGGTAGAGATAGTTATAGAGTCTGGCCACATCCAGGCTAAAAACCCCGATCAGTTGATTGTGCGGAAAGGCCGGATTTACCATGGGGCCAAGCATATTAAAGAAAGTCTTGATCCTCAGGCTTCTTCTTACGGGAGCAACATTCTTCATTGCCGGATTGAAAAGCGGTGCATGAAGGAAACATATGTTATGCCGGTCAATTTCCATCTTCAGCCGGTCAGGATCAGCCGTAAACTTGTAACCAAAATACTCGAGTACGTTGGATGAACCACAGGCGGAAGAAACACTGTAATTCCCATGCTTGGCCACCTTTTCACCTGCACCTGCAACCAGAAATGATGTGAGGGTTGATATATTGAAAGTGTTTTTTTCATCACCCCCGGTTCCGCAAACATCGATTGTGTTAAAATCTGACAGGTCCACCGGAGAACAGAGCTCCAGCAAAGCATCCCTGAATCCGGCCAGTTCCTCCACAGTTATACTGCGCATAAGGTATACCGAAATAAATGCCGCGATTTCGGGGTCATTGTACCTGCCTTCGGCCATATTCCTCAGGATATTCTTGGCATCTTCCTTCCCAAGGGTTTTGTGATCAAATAAATATTGCAGTGTATCTTTCATGATATGTTTGCTTTGCAAACGTTAATAGTTAATAGTTATTAGTTAGTGGTTAATCCAATTTAAAATCATTCTTCCACCATATTCGGTAAGGACTGATTCAGGATGAAACTGCACCCCCCGTACATCGTATTCCCGGTGTCTGAGGGCCATAATAAACCCTTCGTCATTTTCCACGGTCACTTCAAGTTCATCCGGCAGGTCATCCCGCTCTACTACCCACGAGTGGTACCTTCCTGCCTCGAACACCCCGGGTACTTCCTCAAACAGATAATCCCCCGTGATTATCTGTTTCATCTCCCCGGAAACCCCGTGGTACACGGTATCGAGGTTTTTAATAGATCCTCCGAAAGCTTCCCCGATCGCCTGATGCCCCAGGCATACTCCAAGAATACTCCTGGAGGGAGCATACTCCCTTATAAGATCCAGTGTAATACCAGCCTCAACAGGTATCCCCGGTCCGGGACTTATCAATATTTTTTCATATTCTGCTGCTTCCTCCAGGGTAATCCGGTCGTTTCTTCTCACCTCAACAGGATGTTTCACTACCCTTTCAATATACTGTACAAGGTTATAGGTAAATGAATCATAATTATCCAGCACCAGTATTTTCATATTTGCTCTATTTGTCATTGTTCATGGACCTTGCCATTTCAATGGCTGATTTAAGCGCTGCCAGTTTATTATTCACCTCCTGCAGCTCTCCCTCCTCGGTCGACTCGGATACAATCCCTGCTCCTGCCTGATAATAGAGGGTATGATCCCGCGAAAGGAAAGAACGGATCATGATAGCATGATTTATATCGCCATTGAAACGGATAAAGCCGATAGTGCCTCCGTAATATCCCCTTTTCTTATTTTCATACCTGTCTATCAGTTCCATGGCTTTGTACTTCGGTGCACCGGAAAGTGTACCGGCAGGAAAGGACTCGGCCATGATCTTTATTGTATTGGCACTCTCACTTAATATCCCCGACACTCTGGACACCATGTGTATCACGTGGGAATAGAACTGAATTTCACGATATTCTTCCACTGTTACTCTATCCGTCGTCCTGCTCAGATCATTCCTGGCCAGATCAACAAGCATCACATGTTCTGCATTTTCTTTCTCGTCCTCAGAAAGTTTTTTTGCCAGTTCCTGGTCTTCCATGTCATTTCCTGTTCGTCTGAAGGTTCCTGCAATCGGATTTATGAATGCCTTTCCATCCTTCACTTCAATCTGGGCCTCAGGCGACGAACCGAAAAGTTTATAACTGCCGTAATCAAAGTAAAACAGGTAAGGTGACGGATTTATGGATCTGAGCGCACGGTATACATTGAATTCATCTCCTTTAAATGGCTGGTAGAATTGCCTGGAAAGCACAATCTGGAAGACATCACCTCTGAAGCAGTGCTCCTTGCCCTTTGCAACCATCCTCTTATAATCTTCATCCGAAAGGTTGGAGGACTCATCGCCTGAAACATCAAATCCGTATGTGGCTATATTGCGATTATGAAGCAGCGTGGTTACCCCGTCAATCTCACTTTCACCACCATTTACAATATTCTCAAAAAGAATCAATTCATTGGACAGATGATTTATTGCTATAACAAACCGGAAGAAATTGTATCGTACTTCGGGAATCACTTCCTTTTCCGGCATTTCAGATTGAAACCGGATATCTTCAAAATACTGCACGGAATCATAGGTGCAGTAACCGAATACTCCGTCCGCCTGCAGCTCCTCTTCCTGAGCATTCACTTCAAATGCAGATATAAAACTATCCAGCTGGTCCACTACGCTTCTATTTTCGGTTACCCTGTCAATGACCGGCTGATGACCCGGAAACCGGATGCTTACCTCTCCCTTATCGACCAGGAATTCCGCGATGGGATCCAGGCAAATAAATGAAAAGGAGTTCTCCTTCGAATGATAGTCGGAGCTTTCAAGAAGTAACGAGTTTGGGAATATATCCCTTATTTTCAGATAGATACTTACAGGTGTAATAATATCCGCCAGGATCTTTCTCTGTTCGACTTTAACCGGTATTTTTTCCATATTTCAGTATTTTACCACAAAAAAAAACTTCCACCGAAGTGGAAGCCTTTATATTGTAATGCACAAAAAGGGGCCGATCCTATACTCCGGTCTTTCGGAAATAGATTTGCCACCACCAGTTTGTGCGAATAATTGTCATTGCATACTGTATTCTGGAGTCAAAATAAATGAAAGATTTCAATTAATCCAAATTTCATTACTTTCGGGGGGCAAATATGTAAATAATATGGCCCGGAAATATTTCAGAAACCTGACTCTCTTTTTTATTATCTGGCTGGTGGTTATGATCATATACGCCCTGGCCGGAAAGGTTTCAGATATTGATTACCTGTGGAAATTCTTCCTCCTCCCCGCACTCTTTCTCTCTTTGGTTGCTGTGTTAGCCACCACCCTTGAGAACCTGTTCAGGATCAGGAAGGGGATTAACTGGATATTCCTTATTCTGGCTTTAGGAGCGGACCAGGGAATAAAGGCCTGGTTATTCTCAATGGAATGGGAAACCATTTCTATTCCGCTTATCAGACCTGTTTTTTATATCGAACCCACCCAGAATACACTTGGTTCCTACCTATGGGTCTTACTGGGATTAAAACAGGGGTCCCACCTGGCAAACATTATCCTGTTTAGCATGATAGGCGTTGTATTTGTCGAAATATGGCGTTTCTATGTAAGACGCAAAAGGAACAGTTTCTGGATCAACGGTTTTATACATCTCTTCCTGGCCGGACTGGCAGCCAACCTTATCGATAATGCCTTCTGGGGAGGTTCGCTTGATTATGTGACCATAAAACCCTTTTACACCTTCGATCTGAAAGACCTGTACATTACTCTTTGTGAACTGTTCCTTATCACCGAGCTTGTAGACAACAAGCTTCTGAAACGTTTCCTGAATATGCCCCGGGAGGAAAGCAGGAAACTAAACCGTGATTTTATTCAATTTGTAAAACGTGATTTTCGGATCGGATCAAAGGAAGAAGGGCCTGAGTGACCGGCCTTTAAAATCTTCTGGCTGTTTCGTTATTCCCGTTAAAGCTGCCCGGTAAGTTGTACGGGGTATTTTTGAAAGATTTCCGCAGCAATTTCAGGAAACCGGTCAGCTCTCCTTTCTGGATTCAATTCAAGTTCACCTACAGCCGCACCGTGCCACACCTGTTTACGGGTTTTGTTATCGTAAATATCAACTGCAATGGCCCTTTCCATATAGTTGTGTCTCCAGGGGCTATAATAATAGCCGCCTATGGCCTGCCTGTGGTAAACAGTGATTTTCACTGAAACATCACTGCTATCCTCGACGAAATCCAGTCCGTGCCGCTCAAGCTCCCTGGCAAAAGCAACGCGGATCCGTTCCAGCTCCATACCTGTAATCGTATTCTTATTCCCCTCGGTGAAATCCATAAAACTATAGGTAGTATAGCTATCAAAAGCTGCAGAGTCATCAACGTCGGTAAACACTCTCACGGAAGTACCACACCCGGACACCAGAACCAACACAAAAACCAGAAT